>JACQVO010000279.1 GCA_016209725.1 Candidatus Methylomirabilota bacterium
ACCAGGGTCTCCGGAGAGAGTCCGACTTCTCGCGCGACGCCGGCATGGAGCGGACCCACAGGCCGGCCGACCGGCAGGATATCTTTCGGCCACTTCGCCGCCAGACGCTCCGCCTTGGCGGCGCGGAGGAAGTCGAGGGGCCACCCGCCCAGCGGGCGGGCATAATTCCACTTGGCCGTGGCGTTGTCCAGGCTGGCCGTCATCCGGCCCGTGAGCCGGAAGGTGAAGAAGTCCGTCTCGTCCACGATCCAGCGGGCGCGCTCGAAGGTGGCCGGCTCATGCCGCTCCAACCAGCGTCCCTTCGGAATCATCCACTGGGGTGAGACCTTCCCGCCGCAATACTTGAGAATGGCGTGCCCGGTGGCGGAGGCCTCTTCCGCCTCCACGTAGGCCCGCTCGTCCATCCAAAGGAGGGCGGGGCGGATAGGCTTGCCCTCCTCCGTCAGCCCCACCACGGTGCAGGCGGTACAGTCGTAGGAAAGAGCGCGAACCTCCCGGGGGCTCACCTTGGAGACCTGGAGGATCTCCTTCAGCGTCTCCAGCGCACCCCGCCACCACTCCTCCGGGTCCTGTTCGGCCCAGGCAGGCTTGGGAAAGCTCGTCTGGAGCGGTCGCGTGGCCGAGGCCACCACGTTCCCATCCAGATCGAAGAGGCAGCTCCGAACACTCTGCGTGCCCACGTCTATGCCGATGAGATAGCTCATGGCGTGACCCTTTCCCGTCGCGGGGACCCGGTCCGCCGGCGCAGTACGCCGGCGCGGGTGTCCCCGGGGGGCCCGCAGGATTCCCGGAGGATCAGTTCCGGTTTGAGCACCACCCGTTGGGGGCGCCGGCGGCCATCAGCCCCGATCTGCGCGAGCAGGAGCCGCATGGCCTCGCGGCCCAGATCGTAGACCGGCTGCCCCACGGTGGTCAGCGGCGGGTGGGTCAGCGTCCACCACTCCATGTCGTCGTAACCGACCAGCGAGAGGTCGGACGGAATGCGGACGCCCCCCTCTCCCAGCGCCTGCAGTGCCCCCACGGTCATGAGGTTGTTCGTGCAGAAGAGGGCGGTGATTCGCGGCGACAGGTCGAGGAGCCGTCGGGTCAATTCGCGACCGCTGTCCTGCTTGAAGTTCCCCTCCCGGATCAACGCGGGGTCGGGGCGGACGCCCGCAGCCCGCAGGGCCAGGAGATACCCTTGCCGGCGCTCGGCCCCCGTCGAGCGCACCACCGGTCCGTGGATGATGGCGATCCGCCGGTGGCCGAGGCCGAGGAGGTGTTCGGTCGCCAGCCGGCCGCCCAGCACGCCGTCCACCTTCACGGTGTCGGTGGCCACCCCGGGGAGTTCGCGGTCGAAAAGGACCAGCGGGATCCGCCGCCAACGGACATCCCGGACCGCCTGCAGGCTGCCCGCCGTGGTGGCCAGAATGATCCCGTCCACCCGCTTCTCCATCAGGACCTGCAGGTACTGGGTCTCCTTGGTGGGGTCCTCGTCGGTGTTGCACAGGATCACGTTGTAGCCGTTCTCCTGCGCGACGTCCTCCACGGCGCGGACCGCCCGGATGAAGAACGGGTTGGCGATGTCGGAGATGAGGAGGCCGACGGTGTGGGTGCGGCGGGTGACCAGGCCGCGCGCCAGGGCGCTGGGTTGGTAGCGCAGCCGTTTGGCCACGGCCAGCACCCGGCGTCTGGTTTCCTCGCGCACGGAGGGGCTGCCCCGCAGGGCATGGGAGGCCGTGCCGATGGAGACCCCGGCCTCCCGCGCCACGTCCTTGATCGTCACCACCACGAGAAGCCCCGAGAGCTGAAACGTTTCAATCCTGGCCCCGACATCCACCCCGATCGGCGGTACGTCGGGGAGAGATCAGGACTGCGGCGGGCGCCCCGCGAGGGATCCCCGCGGGATGGCGAGAACATATTCAAGACCGGTTCGCCGTGTCAAGCGGAATCTCTGAAACGTTTCAACCCAGACAGTGCATTTGAACCGCCAATCCCGCCAGGGCGGGACAAGCCCGCAAAGAAATCCCTCATATCCAGAGTCACAGCGGGGAAAGAGACGCGGGGGATACCGGCACACTTTGGCCCGGAGGCTGGGGCCGGCAGTTGAAACCTGATGGACCTTTGCAACCTTTGCCAGCTTCGCGGTGCAATCGTTGGGTTCTATTCCGGGAGCAAGGGTCACCCGGGTGAAACCCTTGGCCTCGGCACAGCGTCCACCCGGGGTGAAGCCGTCGCGGGTCCGTGGCCGCCGTTCCTCATCTGTAGCCGGCCGGCGCCCGGCAGCGCGGGCGCCCTGCTCCAACCCCCCCTGCGGGCCGTCGTCTACAGTTCCGCCGGTTCGAGCACGTAGTGAAAGATCCGCTCCCGCCGATGGGTAGCCACCACGTGGACGCGCCCGTCTTCGGCCTGGATGACGGACGGATACGAGTACTCGCCGGCGTCGGTTTCGAGATCCTTCCGTCGCGGCCATGTCACGCCGTTGTCTTCCGATACCAGCACCGAGAGCGGCGTACGCCCTTCCGGCACCGGATTGCAGGCCAGGACGATCCGGCCGTCCCGCAGGCGGACCGCATCCAGTCCGCTGTTCGGGTTGGGAATGGGGAGGCGCTCGGCGGGCGACCAGGTGCGGCCGGAATCATCCGACAGTGAAGCGCACACGCACCCCACCCGCTGGGTGGACCGCATCAGCATCTTCACGCGACCCGGAGCATACTCCCACAGCGTGGGCTGGATGACGCCGGAGAAATCCTGGGGCACCAGCAGTGTTCCGGCTGCCTCGTCCCACACGGCGCTCACCAGCCTGGCGCTGCCGGCCTCGTACGCGCCGGCCCCCGGGGCCACGATGGGTCCGTGCCTCGTCCAGCTTTTCCCGCCGTCCGAACTCCGCTCCACCCAGCAGGCCCACGATCGCCAGGTCTCGTTCGAGGTTCCGCACAGGATGTCGCCATTGCTCAGCGTGATCGGCTTGTTCTTCGCCGGCCCAATCAATCCCGCCGGCAACATCACCGGCTCGGACCACGATGCTCCTCCGTCGAGCGACTTGCGGTACATTCCCGTCCAGGTAGGCACCGACACGCCGATCTTGTAAAAGAGCCACAGCGTGCCCGTCGTGTCGCGAAACAGCAAGGGGTTGTAGTGGGAGACGTTGGGCTCGTCGGCAACCCGGATGGGATTGCCCCATGCTCCGTCCTCATAGCGCGCCAGCCAGATGGCAACGTCGGGATGCCCCTCGTAGGTCCCCGCGAACCAGGCGGCGAGGAATGTGCCTGGGGAGGCCTCGACGATCGTGGAGGCATGGCACGATGGCGCAAGGGGATTGGACATGAAAATCGGCTCAGCCAACAGCATGGTGATGTCTTTCCGACGGTCTCGGGAGGCAAGTGCCCCAGCTAGCGTAGTGACTCCCAAATTTCATTACAATTCCGTTCACCCTGAGCTTGTCGAAGGATGAGGAATCCGGGCTTCGACAAGCTCAGCCCGAACGGGCTCCCTGTAAAGCCATTTCTGGGTCAGTAC
>JACQVO010000287.1 GCA_016209725.1 Candidatus Methylomirabilota bacterium
AGTCGAAGGGCTCAGCCCGAACGGGTTCCCTGTAGAGCCATTTCTGAGACAGTACACTAGACGTTCGGCGGTTCGGCCGTTCTGGGCTCCGGCGCTGTGGGGCCTCGAACGTGTCGGGATGCAAGGAGGCGTGTGATGAGGTGGATGGACCGGTGCTGCCAGGCCACGGTGGCCCTGGCGGCCATGTGGACGTTCCTGGGGGTGGGCCCGGTGCCCGGGGCGGTCGAGGCGGCCCTGTGGAGCGAGCCGGCAGGCTCGGCGCGGGAGGAGCCGGACCTGGCGCGCCTGAACCAGGCGCTGACCCGTCTGGCCAAGGGCCTGCGGCCCGCCGTTGTGCAAATCGGCGTGAGCGGGGGGGAGAAGGGCCCCGAATCAGACCTCCCGCAGGATCATCCGCCGGTCCCGCCCGGCGAACGGCCCCGGGTTGGCTCCGGCATCATCCTCAGCGCGGATGGGTATGTCCTGACCAATCAGCACGTCATCGAGCAGGCCGGCGAGATCGAGATCCACCTCATGGACGACCGGAAGTTCCCGGCCAGGGTGGTGGGACGGGATGCCCGGACGGATCTGGCCCTGCTGAAGGTCGAGGCCTCCGGTCTGCCCGTGCTGCCGCTGGGGGACTCGGACAAGCTGGAGGTGGGGGAGCTGGTCCTCGCCATCGGCAACCCCTTCGGCCTCGAGTATTCGGTGAGCCTGGGCATCGTCAGCCGCAAGGGACGGGCCCTGGGGAGCGCCGGGGCCTTCGACGAGTACATCCAGACCGACGCCTCGGTGAACCCGGGCAACAGCGGGGGGCCGCTCCTCAACATGCGGGGGGAGGTGATCGGGATCAACACGGCCGTGATTCCCAACCGGCGCGTGGCCTTCGCCATCCCCATCAACCTGGCGAAAACCCTCCTGCCGGACCTCCAGACCCGTGGGCGCATCGCCTGGGGATTCCTGGGGGTGAGCATCCAGGACCTGACCCAGGAGGTCGCCGCGGCGATGGGGTTCGTGGAGACCAAGGGCGCCCTGGTGAACAACGTCCTGTCGGGCCAGCCGGCCGAGGCGGCGGGGATCAGGCGGGGTGACATCATCGTCGCCTTCAACGGCAAATCCATCTCGAACGTCCGGACGCTTCAGCGGGCGGTCAGCTTCACCACGGTCGGGACGCAGGCGGAGGTTCAGGTGTTCCGGGCGGGCAAGCTGGAGACCGTGACGGTGAAGGTGGGGGAGGCGACCTCGACGGAGCGGCGAGCAAGCGCGCCGCCGGCACGGCGGGACCTGGGGATGACGGTGGAGGAGCTGGACGCGGAGAAGCTGAAGAAATTCAAACTGCGGGAGGGCGAGGAGGGGCTGGTGGTGAGCGAAGTGGCCAAGGGCGGGCCGGCCGCCGGCGCCGGCGTCCGCGCCGGCGATCTGATCCGGGAGGTGAACCGGCGCGAGGTCCGCTCCGTGGAAGGCTACCGCAGCGCCCTCCGGAGGGAGGAGGCGGAGGTGGACCTCTTCCTCCTGAAGCGGGGGGAGTCCCACTTCTACGTGGCCGTCAAGCCCAAGACCTAGCGGCAATTGAAAATTGAAAACCGACAACGGACAATGAAAAATTCAGCGGTGTCGTTGTCGGTTGTCAGTTGTCGGTTTTACATTTCGAATTCGCACGGAGTGCGCGATGACCATCGTGGCGATTTCACGGGAGCTGGGGAGCGGCGGCAACGCCATCGCCGCCGCGGTTGCCAAGGCGCTCAACTTCGAATACGTGGAGCGGGAGATCCTTCTCCGGGCCGCCCAATCCCATGGGATCCCGGAGGAGAAGATCGCCGACGTGGATGAGCGACGCCTCTCCCTCTGGGAGCGCTTCGACGAGGAGAAGCGTCGCTACCTCATCTTCATCGAGGCCGCCTATTACTCCTTCGCCGAACGAGGGAATGTGGTCACGGCCGGGCGCGGGGGACCGTTCTTCCTCCGGGACGTCAGCCACGCCCTCAAGGTGCGGATCATGGCCCCCTTCGAGGTCCGCGTCCGCCGGGTCATGGAGCAGGAGCAGGTGGACCAGCGGACGGCCACGGCCCGGGTGCGCACCTACGACCGGGAACTCTCCGGACGCATCGACTACCTGTTCGGGCTGGACTGGACACTCCCCGACCACTATGACCTGGTGATCAATACCGGGCACGACACCTGGCAGTTCTCCACGGACCTCCTGGCGGCGGCGGCCCGGCACCCGCAGTACCAGCCGACGCCAGAGTCCCGGCAGCGGGTGAAAGATCTCAGCCTGGCTGCGCAGGTGCGCGCCGCCATCGCCAAGGACCCCGTGACGAAGAACATCAACGTCGAGGTCACCGCGCAGTCGGGCCGGGTGGCGCTGAAGGGCGTGGTCTTCAGTCCGGCCATGATGGATACCGCCGCCGAGGTGGCCAGGCAGGTCCCGGGCGTCTCCGGCGTCTCCTGCGAGGCGGTGGAGATCCCGCGCGTGTACCCGGGACCGATCATGTGAAGAAGAACCGTTCGGCAGTTCGGCTGTTCGGCAGTTCGACTAGGACCTGAGAACGGCCGAACCGCCGAACGCTTTTTCTCCCTCCGGAGGTCTGCCTGACCAGCCCCCGGTATCTTGCTTCCTACGCCCAGGGCCTCTTCTCGTCCGTCGTGTTCGGGCTCTCCGGCCTGCTGGGAAACGTCCTGAGCGGATTGCTGTATGAGCCGTTGGGGATGTCGTGGCTATACGCGGGTGCCGCCGTCGTCTCGGCCGGAGGGGCGCTTCCGCACTGGAGGGGGACCCGTCAAGCCGTCGCGGCCGGCCGTGTGCCCGCCACCCAGGCAGAAGGAGGGGTCCGCCGGTGAGCGTCCCCTGGAGCGTCCTGGCCTTCCTCACCGGCGTCAACCTGCTGAACTACATTGACCGGCAGATCCTGTATGCCGTGTTCCCGCCCATCCAGGTTGAGCTGGGCCTGTCGGATACCCAGCTCGGCCTCCTGGCCTCGGCGTTCATGTGGGTGTACCTGTCCACCGCCCCCGTCTTCGGCCTGCTGGCGGATCGGTGGTCGCGCCCCCGGCTGATGGGCCTGGGCGTGGCCGTCTGGAGCGTGGCCACGGCGTTCTCGGGTGTCGTTCGCGGCCAACGGGATCTGCTGGTCGCGCGCGCGGTGGTCGGCATCGGCGAGGCGAGCTACGGGGCGGTGGCCCCGGCCATGCTCTCGGATCACTTCCTCCCGGAGCGACGGGGGAGGGCCCTGGCAGTATTCAGCATGGCCATCCCGGTGGGCAGCGCGCTCGGGTATCTCTTGGGAGGGATCCTGGAGGGGGCGTTCGGCTGGCGGGCGGCCTTCTTCCTCGCCGGAGCGCCCGGGCTGTTTCTGGCGTGGTCCCTGAGCCGCTTGGCGGAGCCCGTGCGGGGCGCGTTGGACGGCGTGGCCGACGCGTCGGGGCGGCCGGCCCTCCCCCGAAAGCGGGACTATTTTGAGCTGCTCCGCACGCGGAGCTACGTCCTGAACTGCCTGGCCATGACGGCCATGACGTTCGCCATCGGGGGCCTGGCGGCGTGGATTCCCACCTACCTCGTGCGGGTCCGGGGGATGGGGCTGGCTCAGGCGAACCTTGCCTTCGGCCTGCTGACGCTGGTCAGTGGGGTGGGAGGGACCCTGGCAGGTGGGTGGCTGGGGGATCGCCTGCTGGCGCGGAGCAGGGCGGCGTATTTCCTGGTGTCGGGCATCGGGCTCGCCCTGAGCGCTCCGTGCGCCGCGGTGGTCATCCTGGCAGAGGACCGCGCCTGGGTCCTGGGCGCCATCTTCGTGGCGGAGACCTTCATCTTTCTCAACACCGGCCCCCTGAATGCCATTATCGCCGCCGTGAGCCGGCCGGAGGTGCGCGCCACCGCCTACGCCGCGAACATCTTCGTGATCCACGCCCTGGGGGATGCCATCTCGCCCACAATCGTGGGCGTAGTCTCCGACCGGGCCGGTCTGGCCGCGGCGTTCTGGATCGCCCCCGCCAGCCTGGCCCTGGCGGCCCTCTTCTGCTTCTGGGGCATGCGGTATTATGCGG
>JACQVO010000280.1 GCA_016209725.1 Candidatus Methylomirabilota bacterium
CGTGAGCAACGTCTCCTTCGGCCTGAAGCCGGCGGCCCGCCAGGTCCTGAACAGCGTCTTCCTGCACCTGGCCGTCGGGGCGGGCCTGGATGCGGCCATTGTGAATGTCTCGCGGATCCTGCCGATGAACCGGATCGATCCGCGGCAGCGCGAGGTGGCCCGGCAGCTCGTCTTCGACGAGCGACGGAGCGGCTACGACCCCCTGACGGAGTTCATGGGCCTCTTCGAGTCGGCGGGCACCGGCCGGCCGGCCCCCGTGGCCGAGGCGTCCCGCAGCCCGGAAGACCGGCTCAAGGCGCGCATCGTGGACGGCGAGCGGCCGGGCCTGGAACCGCTCCTGGACGAGGCCCTCCAGCGATACGACGCGCTCACCATCATCAACGAGATCCTGCTGGACGGCATGAAAACGGTGGGGGATCTCTTCGGCAGCGGCCAGATGCATCTGCCCTTCGTCCTCCAGTCGGCCGAGGTCATGAAGGCCGCCGTCGGCTACCTGGAGCGGTTCATGGAGCGGGCCGCGGGCCAGACCAAGGGCACGATCGTCCTGGCCACGGTCAAGGGGGACGTCCACGACATCGGCAAGAACCTGGTGGACATCATCCTGAGCAACAACGGGTACACCACCGTCAACCTCGGCATCAAGCAGCCCATCGGGAACATCATCGAGGCCGCCCTCCGGCACCGGGTGGACGCCATCGGTCTCTCCGGCCTGCTGGTCAAGTCCACCCTGGTGATGAAGGAGAACCTGGAGGAGCTGAACGCGCGGGACCTGTCGCGCCTTCCGGTGATCCTGGGCGGCGCCGCCCTCACCCGGGGCTACGTGGAGGATGACCTGCGGGCCGTCTACAAGGGCGAGGTCTATTACGCCGGGGATGCCTTTGACGGCCTGCGGTTGATGGGGGAGATCGTGTCCCGGGATGCCGGCGAGGCGCCCGGCCCGGAATCCGAGCGGCCCCGGCCGCAGCCCGCGCGCCCCGCGCGTGGAGCGCGCGGGGCGGCCTCACCGGTGGAGGCAACGGCCGCCGTCCGGAGCGACGTGCGGAGGGATGTGCCGATCCCGGCGGTGCCATTCTTCGGATCGCGGGCGGTGACCGAGATCCCCCTGCCGGAGGTCTTGGCCTACGTCAACGAGGTGGCCCTGTTCCGCACCCAGTGGCAGTTCCACCGGGGCAAGGGGGACACGAAGCATTTCGATGAACTGATCGAGCACCACGTGCGGCCCATCTACGAGCGCTGGAAAGTGCGCTGCCAGGCGGAACGGATCCTCCAGCCCCGGGTGGTGTACGGGTATTTCCCCTGCCAGTCCGAGGGCAACGACCTGATCGTCTACGCGGAGGACGAGCGGACCCCCCGGCTGCGGTTCGCCTTCCCGCGGCAGTCGGGTGGCCGGCACCTGTGCGTGGCGGATTTCTTCGCCGCGATGGACTCGGGACGGATGGACGTGCTGGGCTGTGTGCTGGTCACGGTGGGTCGCCGGGCCTCGGAGGTCACGCAGGAGCTCTTCGCCCAGCACAACTACACCGACTACCTCTATCTTCACGGGCTCTCCGTGGAGGCCGCGGAGGCGCTGGCCGAGCTGTGGCACAAGCGCATGCGGGAAGAGCTCGGGATCGCGGCCGAGGATTCCCCGGATCTCGCGCGGATCTTCCGGCAGGGCTACCGCGGCTCCCGCTACAGCTTCGGCTACCCGGCGTGTCCCAACCTGGAGGATCAGGCCAAGCTCTTCACGCTGCTGGAGCCGGAGCGGATCGGGGTCGAGCTCTCCGAGGAGTTCCAACTCGACCCGGAGCAGTCCACCTCGGCCCTCGTCGTCCACCATCCGGAAGCCAAGTACTTCAACATCGCTTGACGGCTGGCAGAGGAGGCCTCCCGATCATGAGGAGCCTATGCTCGGCACCGCCAAATTGTGGCTACGCGTGTTCGCCCTGATCCCCTATCCTCTGTGGAATTCCCTCCGACTTACATCCGCGCGTATTCTGCTATCGATTTCAAGACCATGGCCGCCACCGCCGCCCCGGCATCCTTGACACCGACGGTCCGGTCCTGCATCCAGGCGGCGCGGCCGAACTTGGATCGGAGCGGTCGCGTCGCCTCGGCGCCCGCCTCCGCGGCGGCGGCCGCGTCGGCCAGGGCGCCGGCCAAATCCTTCCCGTTCTTGTGAGCCGCCTCCAGCGTCTCGATCGCCGGCCACAGGGCGTCCAGGAGAGTCTTGTCGCCGCGGGCGGCCTTGCCCCGCTGCTCGATCCCCTGGGTGGCGGAGGTCAACACCCCGATGACGGCCGGAAGATCCCAGGCGGCCAGGGCATTGTCCTTTGTGTATTTTGCCGCCCGCATGGCCGCGCTTGCCACCAAGGCCCCGAAGGTGGAGGCGCCCGCCGAATTGAAGGCCAGGCCGGCCTTCAGGATGAGGTCCCCCAACGAGGCCTCTTTCAGGGTGGGGAGGAGGTCGAGAGCCGCCTTCATCCCCAACCGACAGGTCACCCCCAAGTCCCCGTCCCCGACCTCCGCATCCAAGGCAGTGATGGCCGCGTTGGCGGCCTCGAGGTCGGCCGCCAGTTTCTGATTCAATGGCAGCGCGTCGTCCCGCGTCAGCGCCGCTTTCATCGCGCACTCCTCCACTGGGGGAGGAAGGGGGAGTAGGCGGGCGCGTCCAGGAGGCTCAGCAACTCGGCGTCGAGCTTCAGCAGGCTGATGGAGGCCCCGGCCATCTCCATCGAGGTGGCGTACTCGCCGATGAACACCCGCTGGATCTGCACCCCATGGCCAGCGAGCACCTGGTGGGCCTTACGGAAGAGCAGGTAGAGTTCCTCGGGCGGGGTTGCCCCCAGACCGTTCACCAGGACGGCCACCTGGTCACCGGAGCGGAAGGAAAGGTCGGCCAGCACCCGCTCGGTCATGACCTGGGCGATCTCGTCCGCCGTCTTCAGCCTCCCCCGCTCGATGCCCGCCTCGCCGTGGATTCCCATGCCCAGCTCCATCTCATCCTCGCCAATGGTGAAGGTGGGCTTCCCCACCGCCGGGATGGTGCAGGGGGACAGCGCCACCCCCATGCTGCAAGTGTTCTCGACGACCCGCTGGGCGGTGGCCGTCACTGCCGCAAGATCCGCGCCGGTCGCGGCCTTGGCCCCCGCAATCTTGTAGGCGAAGAACAGGCCGGCCACGGCCCGGCGCTTCTCGGCGGCGCTCTTCGGGGCGGAGACCACGTCATCCCGCACCCGGACCGATTTGACCTCAACTCCCTCCGCCTCACACAGTTCCGCCGACATATCGAAGTTCATGATGTCGCCGCCGTAGTTGCCGTATAGGTACAGGACGCCCGTGCCTGCATGAATGGCTTTGGTCACCGCGACCATGGCCTCGACGGAGGGGGACGAGAAGACGTTGCCGATGGAGACGCCGTGGAGCAATCCCGGCCCGACGTAGCCCAGGAACACGGGGATGTGCCCCGACCCCCCGCCGGTGGCGATGGCTACCTGGCCCGCGACGGGAGCGTCTGCCCGGACGAGGCCGCGAGGCGTCCCGGGGGCGCGCTTCAGGTGGTGGGGGTGGGCGAGGAGAATGCCCTCGATCGTCTCGTCCGCGAACGCCTCGGGATGGTTGAGGATCTTCTTCATGGTGTGGCCCTCCGTACCTTGGGTGATCGCCAACCTGCTCAGAAAAACGACCGGGTGGTACTTGCTGTGGTGCGATAAAGGTTTCTGCGTATTCCGACCACTCCATTCATGGGAGAGACCAAAAAAACATAGTCCGAATTGAGAAGGAGAGCAAGGTGAAAAAGTTGTGCAATGGAACCGGAACGGGCTCCAAGATTCCCCCGGTTTGACGACTCACTCTCCAGGCATCCCTCCGACGATCGGGATGTGGATGACCGTTGGCCGATCGGCGGACAGTGCTTCGCGAATGGCAGGCGCGATCTCGGCGGCGCGCGGGACCCGGACACCGCGCGCGCCGAAACCCTGAGCCACGAGATCGAACCGAATCGGGCCAAGCGTGCTGGCGATGGCGCGACCGAACTGCTTCACATGGGCCGTCGCGGTGATGCCCCAGGCCTCGTCATCGGCGAGGATGACCACGAAGGGCAGGCCCTGCCGGGCGGCGCATTCGATCTCGGCAATCGTGAAGGTCAGGGAGCCGTCGCCTGACAGCAGAATCACGGGACGCTCCGGGAAGCCCACCCTGGCGGCCATGGCGCCCGCGACACCGAAGCCCACCACGCCGCTGGCGCCGCACGTGAGATACCGGCTGGGATACCGATCGCAGCACGTTTGGTGGAACCATTGCCCGATGTTTCCGCCGTCGACGACCATGATGGTGTCTTCTGTGATGGTCGCCTGCAATGCCTCCACAATGTCCAACGCGTGCACGGCGTTCCCCCGCTCTGCGCTGGCCAGAATCTTGGCTTTGAATTCGTCCCGCCTCTTTTGGGCTTCGGCCAGCCAGTCGGTATGCGGTGCCAGGTTGCGGCGTGCACACTCGCGCTTCAACTGTTCCAGCGCGAAGCATGGGTCGGCTTCGATGGTCAGATCAACAGCCGCCCCCGTGTGCAGCCTGGCCGGGTCCACATCCACTCGGATGATCTTGACCTGCGCCGACACGGACGGGGGCAGGAGATACCCCACCCGATAATCGAACGCTGCGCCCACCATCAGCAAGAGGTCGGCGTCTGCGAGCAACCGCGGTCCGCCGCTTGCCGCTCCCAGCACGCCCATGAATTGGGGAATTGGCTTGGGGACGGCACCACGGTCCCAGATCGGCACCGCGACAGGAACTGCTTGCGACGCCACGAGGTCGGCCAACGCCTGCTCCGCTCCAGCATAGTAGGCGCCCGTACCTGCGATCAGCAACGGTCGTTGTGACTTGCCCAGGAGGTCGGCGGCCTGGACCATCACGCCCTCGTCCGCCACTTTCCGCCCCTGAACGAAAAGCGTCCCCCTTCGTGCAACGAGCTTGGATACGTCAATCACAGCCTCCTGGGCGTCCACGGGGAATGTCAGGTGTACCGGCCCCGGCCGGCCGCTGACCGCCGCGGCGAATGCCTCGTGCACGAACTGTGGGATGCGTTCCGGCACGTCGATGACCCGCGCGTACTTGCAGACTGGCTGTGCGAGCGCCACTTGGTCGAGGTCCTGGAAGTGTCCCATGCCCGCCGTGCGGAGAGCACCCGCGCCAGTTATCAGCAGCATCGGTGCGCCGTCGAAGTAGGCGTTCACCACGCCGGTCATCGCGTTGGCATGTGCCACGCCACTGCTGACCGCGCACACTCCGACCTGGCGGGTGAGCCGCCCCCAGCATTCTGCCGTGTAAGCGGCTGTCTGCTCGTTGCGCGTATCCACCAATCGCACCCCGGCTTCCTGGCAGGCGGCGTAGAGCGGGCCCAAGCCGTGACCACAAAGCGTGCTAATCCATTCAACCCCTCGCGCCTTCAGTTCAGACACGAACAGCTCAGCTCCGGTCATTGGCATCTCCCCTCGTACGCCGGCGGTGGCCCTCGCGGAAAACCGAGAGAAGTGTACGGTTTGGAGGGGCCGCGACTCGCCCGCCGGCCCGCCAAAGGCTTGCGAACGCGCGGGCCGAACGCGGGCGCAACATGCCTCGTCTTCGAGGCGATTGTCAAGCGGAATTCTGGAACGGGGAGGCCCGATGGCGATCAGCCTGAGGTGGCGGGCAAGGGGAACGAGCCAGGGGCAGTAGGAATACTCTTGACAAGACACACGGCACCTGTGATATCAGATACCAGCATTCAAGAGGTGTACTCCTTATGCGCCCGCCCGAACCCCTAGACGGTTCCCTTGGCCGGCAGTACCAGAGCCTCAGCGAGCTGGTCTACCGGCGGCTGCGCGACCAGATCCTCTGGGGGGCCATACCGCCGGGTAGCATCCTTTCAGTCCGCAAGCTCTCCGAGCGATTGGGCGTCAGTCCGATGCCAGTGCGGGACGCGTTGCGGCGTCTCGCCACGGACGAGCTGGTGGATGTCGCCCCCCGCAGCTCGACCCGCGTGGCGCGAGTCTCTCCCGAACGCGTCAAAGAGATGTTCGAAGTTCGCAGCGGCCTCGAAGCCCTCGCGGCCCGGTTAGCCGTCCCGCACCTTACCGCTGCGGACATCGCCTACCTCGAGAAGTTGCCGGAGAAGCTGGATTGCGCCGCCGCGGCGAATCGTGCTGAAGAATGGCACCGGTTGAATCAAGAGTTGCACCTACTGATCTTCCGGAAATGCGGGAATAGCCTCTTACAGCGCATGACCCAGGACCTCTGGGAACGGAACTTGCGCCATTTCACCGGTCGCGCCGTGACGCAGGCGAAGTTCCGCCGCCGCCGCTCCAAGGAGCATCGGCGGATCGTCAGTGGGCTCATGCGGCGTGATCCGGATGAAGTTGAAGCGGCCTGGCGAGATCATGTTTGGCAATCCGGAATCGAGACAGTGGAATATCTGCGTACCTTAGCCCCGAAAGCGGCCGCTGCCTCAGCTGAAAAACCTCCGAGACGCCTGGCCAGGCGGGTCTGAGAGCTGTCGTTGATCCTCGCTGTGTTCAGAGTGCGGAATACCTCACCGATCTCAGGCGGCATCGGTGGCGGGCTTCCCTACCTCTGGAA
>JACQVO010000281.1 GCA_016209725.1 Candidatus Methylomirabilota bacterium
CTCGACCAAAGCGCGGTCGGCGTGGCAGCGACCGCAGGTCTCCGCCGTGCGGGAACGGAACGTGGACGAATCGGGGTCCGTGTGACTGCGGAGCTGGTGGGCCTCGCCATGGCAATCGAAACACAGCGAGGCGTCCTGGATCCCGCGGGCCAGGGCCCGCGCATGGACGCTCGTGAGGTAGGCCCGGGTCACCGGCTCGTGGCATGCCTGGCAGGGTGCCGCCCCCAGCTTGGCGGCGGGGACCACCCCGTGGGTCCCGTGACAGCCCTGACAGCCGGCGCGCGCGGCCCCCCGGGCCCGCCCATGAATACTGGCAGAAACCGTGCCCGCGGCCTGGGCGTGGCACTTCTGGCAGGCAACGGGAGCCAACTTCTCGGCGTGGGGCACCTCGGCGATGCCCGTGTGGCAGGCCGTGCACTGCAGGCGTCCGTGCACCGACGCCTTCAGGACCGCCTCGTCCACCCCCCCTCGCAGTCCCTTGTCCGCATGGCAGCCGAGGCATTCCTCGCTGGTGGGACTCGATGGCGAGGCAGCAGGTTTCGCCGCCGCCAGTGCCGCCGTCGCTACCGCGAGCAGGGCGAGAGCCATCGCGGCCAGGACAAGCCTTCTCACGGTCCGTTCCATCGCGCACCAATCTTGTCGAGAACCCAAAAACCCTTTGGAAGGTCAGCAACTTATGTGCCGTCACGCCTCGAAATGCTGGACTGAATCCCTCTGAATAGTCCATTCCTCCGAGTGATGAATCCCACAACACTTACCGGACTCTCGGTGCAGGCCCTATGGAGAGGTCAGAACGGAGGCTCAGGTGACTCCCACAGAGTTGTCTCATCGGATTCCGGGGGTGTGCCTTTTGCCACGGACCGGAAGCCTGGTCGCTGACACCATACACGGAGTGATCATGAAACACGTTTCACTACGACGGATGAAAATCCCGATGTCTTGGATTCCCGTAGGGAGGGTCCCTTGTGGCCCTCCGCTGTCGGAGGGGGACCAGCCCCCTCCCTACGACGCAACCCGTCAGGGATTTTCTTCGGAGTCAATGAGGGAAATGGCTTCCGCGAGCGTCGGCACGGGAGCGGGCACCCCGAAAGCGCCGAAGCCCACTCGGCGTTGAGCTGGGTGGGCTTCGGTCTCACGGCGGAACGATAGCTCGAGGACGGCCTTAACCCTTCTTGTGGCACTTGGCGCAGTCGGCCTTTTCCTTTACGCCGAAAGCGGCCTTGCCGTCATGGCACGCGCCGCAGGACTGGCCCTTCTCCATGTCCGCCATCTTGGGGGCGCTTCGCTGCCCCTTGGTCATCTTGAAGACTTTCACATGGCAGTCCGTGCACTTCGGACTCTTGGCGGAGTGCTTTTCGTGGTTGAAGACGACTTTCCCCTCGGCTCCCCCGGCGAATTCGAAGTCCGCGGGACCCTTGGCCTGGGCCCACGCCTTCTGGACGACGATGGCACCAAGGAAGGCGATCAATCCGACCACAACCGCGAGCGCTAGGGTTGACCTCCACGTCAGCCTCATCGCCTCACCTCCTTTCGGTTATTGAATATTCCCACTCACCCGCCGGTCCGCCTGTCGAATCATTGACGGTCGGCCCTCCCGGCCTATTCACATTCGCCCCTCAACCCTACCTTCTCCCCCGGGGGGAGAAGGAACGGATGAGGGGGAGATTGTCGGTTGTCCGTTGTCAGTTTCTCATTTTGCATTGCGGCGGGGCCTAGCCCCGCCGCCGGTCAATCTCCCGGATCTTCAAGACCAAGCCCGCGATCGCCACGAGGATAATCCCGACCGAGATCCAGAGCCCCCGGTGCCTGAACCGGAGGTCATCCATCGCCTTGACGCCCTTGTCGTACATCTTGTTGGCCACCTGGACGCCCTCATCCGACAGATTCCTGATGGCGACCGGGTCGAACCGATGGACGGTCGCCCGCGTTTTCAGCAGCGCGTCGGTGGCCCCGCGCAGCTCGAACTTCGCCTGGCTGACCTCCATCCCGGCATGCTCTGCCCGATCCAGGATCCCCGCGGCGCGCTGGACGGCCCCGCGCAGCTCGTCCAACGACGTCCGGATGGCCGCAGCCTTCTGATATCCCGCCGAGGCGGGATCGTGACAGTTCACGCACACCGCCTGCTGGTCGGTCCCCACCAGGGTGTCGCTGGGCTTGGTCACGTCGTGGTTGCTGTGGCACGTCACGCAGGGAGCCAGGCCCATGGCGGCGAAGGCCTTCTTGTGCGGGCTCTGGTTGAAGAAGTCCGCGGTCAGGCTGTGGCAGGTGCCGCACACATTGGCGACCGAATCCACGCCCGGCGGCGTGGCACCGTGATTGCCGTGACAGACGTTGCAGGTCGGCGCCGACAGGTCCCCCTTCTTCGTCAGGGCTTCGTAGTGGACGCTCTTCTTGTACTTGTCCACCACGTCCGTGGCGATCTTGTAGCCCTCCATGTATTTG
Source organism: Candidatus Methylomirabilota bacterium (assembly GCA_016209725.1). Classification (GTDB taxonomy): domain Bacteria; phylum Methylomirabilota; class Methylomirabilia; order Methylomirabilales; family 2-02-FULL-66-22; genus 2-02-FULL-66-22. The sequence goes on from JACQVO010000281.1 coordinate 2,443, forward strand.
GCGTCGCCGTGGCAGCGGCCGCAGGTTTCCACCACCTTGACCGGGTAGGTCCAGGCCTGCTGATCCTTGATCGCCCGGATGTTGTGGACATCGTGGCAACTGATGCACGTGGCGACCTTCTGGTCGCCCTCCCGCAGCTTCCTCCCGTGGACGCTGGTCAAGTATTCCTGCACCTGATCCACCCGGATGGTCGGGTTGAACTTCTTCATGTAGGCGGCGTTGCTATGGCATTTGCCGCAGAGCTGCGGGATGGCTTGGTGCTTCGGCTTGCCGATGAATCCCTTGGCCGGATTCATGGAACCCTTGGGGTCGAAATTCCTGGGGTCACCCCCGTGGCAGTCCTGACACAGGATTCCTTTGGCCAGGTGGATGTCCTGCGGGAATTTCTCGGCCGGCGGCGTGACACGCGGATCGCCGATCCCCCGGTGGCAGTCGATACACGAGTTCCCTTCCGGCAGCTTCTGCGCCTCTGCCCGGCCCCCCGCGAAGAGAAGCGCCCCCACGACCAGCGCCCACGCGAACACGATACATCTGCCTAGAAGGTCCGTGCCGTGGTGTGCCGTAGGGAGGGGGCTGGTCCCCCTCCGACTGCGGAGGGCCACAAGGGCCCTCCCTACGGGGATCCGAAAGATCGGGGTTTGCATCCGTCGTGGTGACGGGATCCAATGAGGATCACCGAGCCGCATCCTATTTCCCCCCCGGCGCCATGTAGCCCAACACGCTCAGCACGACGATGTAGGCCGCGATGGCCACGCCGATCCAGGTGAACAGCGGGCTCTTCTCCCCCCGCGCCGTCTTGCGATCCAGGAACGGCACCAGGAATAGGAACAGGCCTCCCAGGCCAAACCCCAGCACGCCCAGCAGTTCGCCGTCGATCGGGCCGATCTTGGCCGGGATGTACTTCAGGGTCTGGAACATATACATGAAGTACCACTCGGGTCGGATGCCCGCGGGGGCGGGGGCGAAGGGATCCGCCTTGACCCCCAGCTCCCACGGGAAGTAGGCCGCCAGCGCGCCCAGGACCGCCAGGGCCGAGAGCCAACCCACCAGGTCGCGGAGGAGGAAATCCGGCAGGAAGGGCATGGTCCGGAGGGGCGCGCCGCTCCGCTCGACCTCGGGTGGAACACTCATCCCCTGCTTCTGCACCAGGAACAGGTGGAACCCCAGGAGAGCGGTCGTGATCGCCGGAAGGATGGCCACGTGAATGCCGTAGAACCGGGACAGCGTGGCCCCGGTCACGTCGTCGCCCCCACGCAGGATCCGGGCCATGAGATGCCCCACCACGGGGATCTGCCCGGCCACGTCGGTTCCGACCTTGGTGGCGAAGTACGCCAACTCGTTCCAGGGCAGCAGGTACCCGCTGAACCCGAAGAAGAGGAAGATCCCGAAGAGGCACATCCCGCTGACCCAGGTCAGTTCCCGCGGCTTTCGGTACGCCTGGGTGAAGTAGACGCTGAAGAGGTGAATCATCATGGTGGCGACCAGCAGGTTGGCCGACCAGCTATGGATGGAGCGGATCAGCCAGCCGAATTCCACCTCGGTCACGATGAACTGGACGCTCTCGAACGCCTCCTCGGCGCTGGGCCGGTAGTACAGGAGCAGCAGGATCCCGGTGAGGACCTGGATGACGAAAAGGAACAGCGTCATCCCGCCGAAGTAGTACCAGATGGTGTGCCGGTGGACCGGCACCACCTTGTGCCGGATCAGCTCGCGGATTCCGGAGAGATCAATCCGCTCCTCCAGCCAGGCGTTCACATTCCTGGCCAGGCCGGCCAGGGGGTTCGGCGATCGCGCCATCCTCAGGCTCCCTTGCTCACCACGATCTGGTCCCCCTTCACGTTGACCTTGTAGGTCTCCAGCGGGCGGGGCGGGGGGCCGCTGACGTTCTTGCCGTTCAGGTCGTAGACGCCGTTGTGGCAGGCGCACCAGATGTCCTGCTTCTCCTCGCGGTACTGGACGGTGCAGTTCAGGTGGGTGCACGTGGCGGCGAAGGCGCGCAGTTCCCCCGCCGGGGTCTTCACCAACATGCCGGGCTGGCTGCCGAACTTGAAGATCTTCCCCGAGTTCGTCTTGACCTCGGCCGGCTTCCACGGGACCGCGACACTGGCGATGGTGGGCTCGCCGCTCTTGGGCGGGATCAGGTAGCGGAGAACCGGGTAGAGCATCCAGACCGCCATGGTCCCGAACCCGGTCCCCATCAGAAAATTGACGAAGCCTCGTCGCGAATTCGCCAACGTCTCCATGCTCCCCCCTTCAAAATGACCAATGACCAATCGTCAATGACCAATGGGATCCCGGCAATGCGCATCGAACACGGAGGTCAGGCTCGGGGCATCCCCCATTCGTCATTGGTCATTGGGATTTGGTCATTACCCGCCCAAAAGGGCAAAGGCCTCCCCGGCTGCGGCCACCGTGGCCTCCAGATCCTCGACCGTGTGGGCGGCAGAAATGAACGCGGCCTCGAACTGGGACGGGGCGAGGCTGATGCCGCGGTCCAGCATGGCACGGAAGAAGGCGCCGTAGCGCTTCGTGTCGGCCGTCGTGGCGGAGGCGTAATCCGCGACCGGCGTCTCGGTGAAGAAGCCGGTCAGCATGGAGCCGACACGGTTGGTCTGCACCGGGATCCGGCAAACGGCCGCGGCCTGGGCGAGGCCGTCGGCCAGCCGCTGACCCTTGGCTTCGAGGTCGGCGTAGAACCCGGGAGCCTGCAGGAGGGTCAGCGTCTCGATTCCGGCCGCCATGGCCAGCGGGTTCCCCGACAGCGTCCCGGCCTGATAGACCGGGCCCAGGGGCGCCACGTGCTCCAGGATGTCGGCGCCGCCCCCGTAGACCCCGACCGGGAGGCCGCCGCCCACGACCTTCCCCAAGCAGGTGAGATCCGGGCGCACCCCGGAGGTCTCCTGTGCGCCGCCCCAGGCGATGCGGAAGCCGGTAATGACCTCGTCGAAGATCAGCTGGGCGCCGTGGCGACGCGTGATCTCGCGCAGGCCCTCCAGGAAGCCGGGCCGCGGCGGGATCACCCCCATGTTTCCGGCCACCGGCTCGACGATGACCGCAGCGATCTCGCCGCCCCGCTTCCCGAAGACCGCCCGCAGCGCCTCCAGGTCGTTATAGGGGAGCGTCAGGGTATGCCGGGCCAGGTCCGCTGGGACCCCGAGGCTGTCCGGGACACCAAAGGTCAGGGCGCCCGAGCCGGCCTTCACCAGCAGGCTGTCCGCGTGGCCGTGGTAGCAGCCCTCGAACTTTACGAGGGCGTCACGCTGCGTGAAGCCCCGGGCCACCCGCAGGGCGCTCATGCAGGCCTCGGTCCCCGAGCTCACGAAGCGCATCCGCTCCAGGCTCGGGAAGGCCGCCTGGACGAGCCGGGCCAGTCGCGTCTCCATCTCCGTGGGGGCGCCGTAGCTGGTGCCGGCCTCGGCCGCCTTCTGGATGGCGGCCACCACCCGCGGGTGGGCGTGCCCCAGTATCATGGGACCCCACGACCCGACGTAGTCGAGGTAGCTCCTCCCGTCCACATCGGTCACCCGGCTCCCGCTCGCGTGGGCCACGAAGAACGGCTCGCCTCCCACGGCGCGGAAGGCGCGCACCGGGCTGTTGACCCCCCCGGGGAAAAAGCGCTTGGCGTCTTGGAACAGTTGTCGGGAACGATCACCCATCGAGACTCCCCTCCCAGAGGCGGGCTGATCGGTGGCGAGCCCCGTCATTAAACGCGAGGCGCCCCGATCCTGTCAAGGCCGGGGCGAGAATGTTTCGGAGGACCGAACAACATGCAGGGCGGGTCCCGCGCCGCCCGCACGGGACGGGCGGCGGGGCGATTCGAAGAGCCGGCCGCCGGAGCGGCGGGTCGGACGCCGCGGGGCGCAGCCCTCGCCTCACCGGCCTGGCTGCTGCAGGAGGCGGGCGGCATCCCGGGCGAAATACGTCAGGATCAGGTCCGCGCCGGCACGCTTGATCGCGGTCAGCATCTCCAGCATGACGCGCTCTTCATCCAGCCAGCCGAGGCGCGCCGCGGCCTTCACCATGGCGTACTCGCCGCTCACGTTGTAGGCCGCCACGGGCACGCCGAACTCCGTCTTCACGCGCCAGAGGATATCCAGGTAGGGAAGGGCCGGCTTGATCAGGATCATGTCCGCCCCCTCCTCCAGGTCCAAGCCCACCTCGCGGAGCGCCTCGTCGGCGTTGGCCGGGTCCATCTGGTAGGCGCGGCGGTCGCCGAACTGGGGCGCCGACTCCGCCGCCTCGCGGAACGGCCCGTAGAAGCCGCTGGCGTACTTGGCGGAGTAGGCCAGGATCGGCGTCTCCTCGTAGCCGGACTCGTCCAGCGCCTCGCGGATCGCCCCCACCCGCCCGTCCATCATGTCCGAGGGCGCCACCATGTCGGCACCCGCCTCCGCGAGGGACAGGGCCGACTTGGCCAGAAGCCGGAGCGTCGGGTCGATCTTGACCCGCCCGCGCGCGACGACGCCGCAATCGCCGTGGCTGGTGTACTCGCACAGGCAGACGTCGGTGATGACGACCAGATCGGAGACCGAATCCTTGATGGCGCGGACCGCCTGCTGGACGATCCCGTCCCTGGCATAGGCCTCGGAGCCCACGGCGTCCTTGGTCTCCGGCAGGCCGAAGAGGAGGATCCCGGGGACACCCAGGGCCGCCGTCTCCTTGACCTCTTTCACCAGCTCGTCCACCGAAAGCTGGAAGTTGCCCGGCATGGAGCCGATCTCGCGACGGACGGATCGCCCGTGGACCACGAAGAACGGCATGATGAAGTCGTCCACCGTGAGACGCGTCTCGCGGACCATCCGGCGGAACGTCTCGGTCTCTCGGAGTCGCCGCGGTCGGAAGATCGGGTAATACATCAGAGCTTCTCCCTGGCGTCACACGCAGAGTGACGCAACGGCGTTCGGCCGTTCGGCTGTTCGGGAGTTCCTGGTACAGCCGAACCGCCGAACAGCCGAATGCTTTTCAGAAGGCCGGTGGAACCAGGCCGGGGTGGGGCACAGCCTCCGTCCGGCTCTCGTGAGCCACCACCTGCGAGAGGAGGTCCTCCACGCTCACCAGCTCCCGCGGGGAGCGCGGGGCGGGCTGGTAGGTGCAGAAGGGCTCTTCCTCCAGGTAGTTCCCCGTGGAACCCAGGGCGCGCGCCCGGCACCCGCCGCACAGGACACGGTACTCGCAGATCCCGCAGCGCCCCTGCAGCAGATCGGGATCCCGGATGCTCTTGAACAGCGGCGAGTCGCGATACACCTCCACCAGCGAGGCCTGCCGCACATTCCCGGCCAGGAGAGGCAGATATCCGCAGCCGCCCACCTCCCCGATGTGGGAAACGAAACAGAAGCCGAACCCGGCCATGCACCCCCGGCTGAACCCGTGGGCCGGGTGTGGTGGCTGCCCCCCGCCGGCGCCGGTCCCTGTGGCGGGGCGGGAGGCGCCCTCACGCGCCTGCCGCCTGCGCTCCTGCACCTGCACCCGCTTGTAGTGCGGGGCGCACGTCATCTTCACCTGGATGGGCGCCGTCTGCGACGCTCCATAGACGAAGTGCAGGGTCTCCTCGTAATCCTCCGGGGTGATCTCCATCTGGATTTTCCCCCGCCCCGTGGGCACCAGCATGAAGACGTCCCAGGTCACCGCCCCTAGCTCAATCGCCAGGCGCAGCATGGCTTGGAGGTTGTGGCGGTTGTGCTGGGTAACCGTCGTGTTGATCTGGAACGGCAAGCCCCCCTCGCGGGCGTACGCCAGGGACTGCCTGGCCTCGGCGAAGGCCCCCGGGACCTGGCGGAACCTGTCATGCAGTTCCGGCGTGCTCCCATCCAGGCTCACGGAGATGCGCTGGACGCCCGCCTGCTTCAACTGGGCCACGCTGCGTGGGGTCACGTGGGTCCCGCTGGGCGACATCACGACGCGCAGGCCCGCCCGGGATGCCCGGGCGGCCACGTCGAAGATGTCCCCCCGCTTCATGGGATCGCCGCCCGTGAGGATGAGAATCACCGGTTCCTGGAAGGCGGCGACATCATCCACCAGGCGGAACGCCTCCTCGGTGGAGAGTTGCCGAGGATCGGGAATGGGCTGCGCCACGGCCCGACAGTGCAGACAGGCAAGATCGCAGGCTCGGGTGGTCTCCCAGGCGACCAGCCGGGGTGCCTGGGCTGGGTCATATCGCATACACCAGGTCCTTTCGGTCACGGCGGGAAATGTGCCGCTATTCTAAAGAGGGTTGTCGGGGCCGGTCAACTCCTATCTCGGCTTTGTCCGGACCTGGAGCATCCGGCCGACGTCAGGCATGTGCCCGCCCACGGCCTGCACAACGGGACGAGATCACGACCCGCCTGCCTCATGGCGTCGCCATCCACTAGTGTAATGACTCTCAACTGCCTTTACAATTCCGTTCACCCTGAGCCTGTCGAAGGGAGCGGAATCCGGGCTTCGACAAGCTCAGCCCGAACGGGCTCCCTGTAAAGCCATTTCTGAGACACTACACTAGCGTGCCGCGGTCGGGGTGGGGAGCTTGAGCTCGAAGGTCAGGTGAACGGCGTTCTCCACCTCCTGGCCCGTGCCGCGGGTCCGATTCGTAAACTTGAGGCCCACCTCCCAGCAGCAGCTACTATAGCGGATGCCGACGGAGCTTTCCAGAAAGGTCGTGGTGTGGACGTCATAGCGGCTCAGGAGATCCAGCAGGAGCGTCTTGCCCAGATGCAGTTGGAGCTTGGCCACCACGCCGTTGGCCTGCCGGTCCCGCGCGTAGGTGGAACCGACTTCCAGCGTCAGCAGGTCCGGCAGGCGAAGTTCCAGCCCCGTGTTGACCGCCTCGCTCCGCCGATCCTCGGCGTTGAGGGCCAGGGTCCCTCGAAACGCGATCCCGGGGAGCGGGCTCACGCCTGCGGCGAAGACCAGGTTGGACAGCCCTCGCTCCCGCACTTGCGAGAACCCGTTCCCCAGGGACTGAATGGCCGTCACCGCCTGGTCCACCCGCTCGGGCGTCAGTCCGGTGAGGTAGACATCCGAGAACTCGCGCGTCCGCGGCTGCAGGTTCCAGCTCTGGGAGATCTCCAGGGTCGCCACCTCGTGGCTCCGGATCGCCCCGCCTACCTCCCGCCAGCGCGCCACCAGTCGGTTCGTCAGCCGGTAGGTCACCCGGTTCTGGGGGCTGATGAAGTCGGTGGCGTCGAACTGCGGGAGCGACTGCTGGTCCGTCCAGGGAACGTACTGGTAGGCCAGGGCCGGCTCCACGATATGGGTC
>JACQVO010000285.1 GCA_016209725.1 Candidatus Methylomirabilota bacterium
ACGGCGAACAGGGCACCCGCCACGGTGGCCCCTGCGGGAGAGAGGAAGAGGCGCCGCCCCAACCCATACACCCCCAGGCTCACGCCAGCGTGGAGGAGGATGTTCACCACATGGTAGCCGAGCGGGTTCAGTCCTCCGGCGGCGTAGTCGAGGGCGAAGGAGATCGTCAGGAGGGGCCGGTACAATCCGCCACTTCGGGTCTGGATGCCCGGCTCGATCGTCCAGTACCCCCCGGTGAGGAGGATGGGGATGTTGCGCAGACTGGTGATCAACCGGTTCTGGACGATGAGGCGCTCGTCATCGAACGGAAACCCGTTGGTGAGCGTTGGCGCGTAGGCCACCAGGGCCAGCAGGACGACCAGAGCCGGACGGATGGCACGACTCCACGCCGGTCTCGGCGGGGGAGCAGAGGCCGGCAAGGGGAAATCTGGTGCGCGGGGGATACTGCTCCTGTTCAGCCGGGGAACTTTCGCCATCGCTGATGGTCCCTGAGGGGGGTCGCTCACCCAGGGGAGACTCCGTATGCTTCTCGGCTTCCCCCATCCAGGCAGCGGCAGATCGGCTGGGCCCTCGGTGCAACTTCGCTCACCGGGACCGAGCTCCTCACTGGCTACTTCGGCGCCCACTCGTCGAAGGTATCAAGGAAGCGGCGGTCGAAAAACCTGGCCTCCGGCCACGGCTCCGTCACGTCCCCGGCGGCGACGGCGATTTGCCAGAAGAGGGGCATCACCTTGGTCGGCAGTCTCCCGCGCTCATCGAACCCCGCCATGACCTCCGCATATGCCCGCTCGGCGTGTCGCGGGTCAAGCTTTAGCTCTCTCTGCATTGTCTGCACCGCGACATTGCGGTTCGTCCGGGCCAACCGGATAGCTTCCACGTACGCGCGCAGGAAGGCCTGGAGCGTGTGGGGGCTTCCGCTGATCATCCTCTGCTTGGCCACGAAGACGTTGCGGGGCCAGGTCTCGGCAACTTCCGTGGCCTGCGAGCCAAGCCGCGTGAACCCGAGTTCCTCCGCGGACCATGTGAACGGGGCTGCGAGAAGAGCGGCGTCCACGCGACCGGCCCTGAGGGCCGCGAACCCGTTTGCCAGCTCACCTGCCTGCACAAGATGTACGTCTTGTCCGGGCGTGAGCCCGTGCTTGCGCATGACATGACGGGTCAGGAAATCGGCCGAGGAACCAAAGGTCGAGATGGCGATGCTTCTCCCTCGCAAGTCGCCCCAGCCGCGAATCGGGGGTCTGGCGAACCACTCGAACAAGGGGTGGAAAACCCCCGCGTAAAAGGCCTGGACCGGCTGGCCCGCATTGATCAGACCGACCAAGACGTCCAAGGAGACCGTGGCAACCTCCAGGGAATCGGAGGCGAGAGCGGCGGCCACCCGCGAGCCACCGCCGAAGCTGACCACATCGACGGTCAGCCCCACGGATCGCGCCGTCTGCTGAGCAGTGAGGTAGATGGGCAGAGAGAACACCGAGTGGCGGGCAAGTCCTATGGTGATGCGCGACACCTTGCCTTCGGCCACGGCCTGCGTTCTCCCGGAAACTTCGGAGGCCGCCTCGGCGCTCGCGGCAACACCGCCCAGCCCGAGCAGAGCCCAGCAGCCGATCCCGATCAGCCCGAACCTGCCCCTGTCCATATCACACCTCCGGAAGTCGGCTCACCGCCAGAACAGCCAGCCGCCGCTGCGACTCCCCGGGAGGGTTCCGGGGGCGCCTGGCACGGCCCCCTGCCTCCCCGAGTTGGATGGCAACGCTCACGAGCGTCCGCCGGCCCGCAGATGGAGGATCTTCCCCCCTTGGGTCAACTCGGGGACCCGGCGTTCCACCCGAAGGAAACCGGCGCCTTGCCAAACGAGTCCCATGACCCGCTCCACCCCCGAGCCCCGGCTGATCGCACTCAGGAACACTTCCTCCACCGCTCCTGCCTCCAGCGGGCCGATTGCCGGATGCACGAGGAGCCGGAGACGGGGCTGGCCGTTGGAGGTTTCCTCCTCCACAACCTGGTAATCGGCAGGCCCGCCTCCGAAGCGGGCGGGCAGCACCTCCTCCAGCACGCGGATCAGGTCCGTATCCAGGAAGTTCATGCCCCCGGCGGTAAGCTTCTCGTAGCTGCGGACGGTGTGCAGGTGCGTTGTCCAGCCGAGGTGTTCCAGTGGGCAGCCGCAGGCCAGCCGACCGACGACCGCCTGGTCGCCAAGGGAGACGTTCAGGAGGATGAACGGCGCCGTCGCCCGAAGCGAGGAGAGCAAGAGCGCGGCGGGCGGCAGCCCATGAGCCGCTCCCGCGGCCCCGGGCTGGATCACCACGTGGAGATCGTGAAAAAGGTGGAGGTCGTCCGGGGCACTTGGCGCCAGGCAGCCGTAGCCGATGGTGCTGGTTTCGCTGCTCCCAAAATGCGGCATCGCTTCCGCGCCGGCCCGGCGCGCCTCGACGAGGCGCGCCGCCGTAACTGGTTCGCCCCCGATGGTGAGCTGGGCGCCGCGGAGGTCCACGCCGGCAGCGACCGCGCTCTGGCAGAGGCGTACAGCAGAACTCGGAAATGCGAACACATGGGGAACCCGACCGGTCCGGCGTACCTCGGCCATCCAGCGGGCGATGGGAAGCGGGTCCTCGAGCGGCACATGCACCGGGCGCGGCAGGGGAACGCCCGCCAGGAGGCTGCCCCAGCGCATCAGCCGGGCGCTCCAGCGATAGCGCGGATGAAGGCCCGGCGCGGCCGGGTCCACCTGCAGGAAGCAGCGAACCGGGCGGGACCCGAAGGCACTGAACCTGAGGAGCTGATTCGTGACCGCACCCCCGGGAATCCCCCAGATGGCGTGAAGCCACCCCGCGCCACCCCGGGCATCGAGTGCCAGGCCGTAATTGACGGCGACGTCACGAATAAATGTGAGATCAAGCACCACCGGGGTAGCGGCGCCTCGGCTGCCGCTGCTCCGGATCGGAACGTGGGAGGCCGAAACGGGGTTGCGTAGCCAGGCCGTATCCACAATGATCGTGGTGTTCCCCCGCGCGATCGGCCGGCGGCCCTTGAACTCGTCCACCGTAAGAAAGACGCCCCGACGATACAGGACCTGGAGAGCCCCCTCCACCCCGTCCTGAGTGACCAGCCGCTCCAGGTCCCCGTACTCGCATCCCGCCAGGGCCAGCAAGGGCCGGTACGGGCTCCGGGGATATTCGTAGATCGCCCGCTTCATCAGACGCAGGAAGTCAGCTTCCCGCTGCACCAGGCGCCGGCGCAGGGTCGCCCGGGCCTCGTCCAAGCTGACCGGACGCCGGAGGAAGGCGGGAAGCCTCCAGAGGAGCCGCGCCCCGGTGATGACATCCTCAAGGGAGATCAGGGAGTTCGAGTGTGGGGCCATCGCAACCGAACCACGAGAGAACCCGTCTGCCGGCCATAATCATACCGGCTTGTCCACAACGCACGCAATGAGATATCCATGCCGGCGAACGGCGGGGAGTCGCCGATACAGCCACGCGAAGGGACGGACCATCCAGCCGGTCAGCCATGTCAGTCGCGACCGACGGGTGTAGCACCATAAGTCGAGGATCCGGAGCCACCCGGGGATGAAGAGAATGCCGCTTGTATCCTTCACGCGGAAGCCGTGCGATTCGAGGAGGCGTCGGAGGGCGTGAGGGGTGAATGACTTCTCCCTCCCGTAGGCATACAGTCCGCACTGCTGGAGCAAACACACCATCAAGGGGCGCAGGAACGGATCGAGCTTGTTTGGGACCCCGATGATCGCGGTCCCGCCGGGCTTGAGGACGCGGAAGATCTCTCGCACCGAGACGTCGTAGTCCGGGAAATGCTCGATCGTCCCCATCGAATAGACCAGATCGAACGAGTCGGATCGGAAGGGAATCGCCCTGACATCTCCGACAATGAATCCGGGACGGTGCTCCCGTAAGACCTGGGCGGCCTCCTGAACGATGCCCAGGGCGATATCCAGACCCGCGGGGCGGGCGCCCTGCTCGGCCGCATAGCGCAGGATCTCGGTGTTCTTGGCCTCATCCCAGAGGTCGGTCTTGAAGAGCAGACGATCCCGGAGCGGGGGGAAGAACTGCTCATAGAGCATCCGTTCACATTCGAAATAATACTCGGTGGACGCCGCCCCCTTGAGGGAGGGGAAGTGTGCCGCGACATCGTCCCAGAACGATGCATACTCAGCCGGGCTCTGCCTGGGAAGCCTCACGCCGTCATCCTGTACCCAGCAACCCGTGTGGACACGATGGCACGACCCGGCTCCCCAGCGCCATGGCGCCCTTCCTTCTCTGCCGTTCGAATCCAGCCGGCCTCCGCGGATTCGTTTCTGGCGCGGCAAAGTACCTCCTGCGCCCGGCGCAGTCAAGCACGGAGTTCCGCGGAGGGAAATCACTGGCACCGAGACTTGGCAAGGTACCCGGAAGGAACGCGGATTCCGACGAGTGTAATTTCCCCGCTCGCGGATCCGGCCTAGCGGCAATACTGTTTACATAAGGCTCGACAATGACGCCAGCACTCGAGCAAATCCCCCCAACCCCCCGTTGCCCAAGGGGGGCGAGGGGGGATTTTGCCAGGCTGGCGGCCTAAGGGAGCAGTATTGGGGCTAGCGGGCTCTGGCGGGATAGATCAGGACCATCTCGCGCAGGGTCTCCGCCTGTTTCCCGTCGGCGGACACCTTCACCGAGTAATGGAGCAGGATGCCTTCCTTGAAGTACGCATAGGATACGTCTGCGGTCGGCGCCTCCTTCGTCCCGCCCCGGACCATCTCGCGCTGATCCTCGCGCCCCAGGAGCTTGTGGCGCAGCGAGTCGTCATCGAAGGCGCGAAACAGCAGCCGGGTGTCTCCCTGGAGCCACTCCGAAAAGCCTCCGATCAGGTTAATAGCCGTCACTTGGCTCTGGCTGATCCGGAGGCTCATGACCACGCTCTTGCCGGTGGGCGGCGCGTACACGAAAATCCGTCCGGCTGCCGGATCGTCCTGGACCCTGATGTTGCCCGTCTGCTGTAGCAGTCGAAGCGCCCCCTCTTTGGAATCCCCCAGCCGCACGCCCAGCACGGTCCACTGACTGCTGTCCAGGGTCTTCAGCTTGGTGACGTCGGTCTTGATCAGCTCCACCGGCGCGCCTTGGGCCCACGCCACAGGAACCCCGAAGCTTGCGCACAAGCCCGCCGCCACGACGATCGCAAGATCCCATTCCCTCAGCCGGCTGGCACAACGGCATCCGCGAATCCTTCCCATGCGGCATCCCCGTCGGGTGATATGCGTGGTCCCAGCAGGGCCGCGGCCCGACTCTTGTCCTGCCGGGCCGAGGTACGTGGTCGCTGCGAAAAGCTATGGAGCCGGGGCCGTGATCGAGACCTGGCCACCGTTCGTGGCCTGGATCAGGCTGCCAGTATGAGGCCCCGGACCCGCCAACACCCCGTTGATGCTCACCGTCCCCAAGGCCGGGTTCTTGATCGGGCTGGGACCGATGGCGATGGCGGAGCCTCCGCCGCCCACATTGACTGGCAGACCGCTCAAGACGGCCGTGGGCGCGATCGCGTTGTTGACGATCACCTGGTTCCCGCCGGTCCCGCCGAAGTTGACGACCCCTCCCGTCACGGTCAGCGTGGATGGCGTGCCCGAGGCATTGATCCCGTCCACGAAAATCAGGGGCCCGTTCACGACCGTGATTCTGCTCCCGTTGATGAGGCTGGCGAAATCCCCATTCACCGCCAGGTTCGATCCCCCCGTCAGGACCAGGAGCGGGCCGGACTGGACCGTCAGGACGCTGTTGTCCAGATTGAAGACCGGTCCCAGACTGGTGACAGCGCTTCGGAACAGGTGCATGGCCCCGGTGGCCGGGTCGCCGTCGGCGCTGGTGTTCAGCGTGCTGTTGATCAGCTTCACGATGGGCGCCGCCGCCGCCAGCAGGGCGGTGTCTATGGAAATCGCGTTGCCGCTCCCCGCCAAGTTCACGGTCGCGCCGTTCGCCTCGAAGACCGTCCCGCCGGTCTGCAGCACCGGGTCCGTTCCGAGGCCGGCGGCGTCCGTGGTGATCCCCCGCAGATCCAGGAGGGACGCGGGCATCGTAAACACCTGGGGGCCGATTTCAATTTCCCCCGAGAAAGTCCCGCTGCCGATCTCGTGGACCCCGCCGACCAGCTTCACCAGGGAATCGGTCGTCGTGCTGATCAGTTGACCGCCGCCAAAGACGCTCACCAGGGCCCCCGCCACCGTCAGGGGGCTGTCCGTGGCGAGCAGAAGCGGGCTCGTCAGGGTCATGGAATTCGTGCAGCAGATATTCAGGAAATTCCCGAAGGGGCTGGACGCGGTCCCCTCTTCAGTGGTGAAGCTCCCGACGCCCGCGATCGTGAGCGGACTGTTCACCAACACGACGGCAGGGTCGGCCCCGGTGCTGGTCACGTGGGCGTTGCTGCCGATGTCCAGGAAGTGGTTCTGCCCCGAAATCGGAGTCCCGGAGGAGTGGAGCAACCCACCGTCCACCGTGAGCGACGCCATGGCCTCCGGATCGGGCGAGGACATCTGGAGGAACGAGCCGGTCGTAAAATTGAGCGTTCCGCCCTCGACCGGGATGCTCGCCAGCCCGGCCAGGGTCAGGCTTCCCCCGGTCGTCTGCACCAACGCCTCCGGCGTCGTGCTGACGAATTGGCCGCCCCCCAAAATGTTCACCACGCTTCGGGCGATGCTGATGGGGCTGTCCGTGGCGTTCAAGAGTCGGCCACCGAGCGAGAGGCTGGATTGGCCGAGCATGCGGAGAAAGTCCCCGTTGGATGTGAGTGCCGTTCG
>JACQVO010000289.1 GCA_016209725.1 Candidatus Methylomirabilota bacterium
CAACGGGTCCCCGGGAGAGGGAATCAAGAATTGGGGCCCCTCTCCCAGGTACCCTCCGGGTGTGGGAGAGGGCACCCAGGGGGTACCCGGTGAGGGTGTCTCAGGGATTCGTGAATAATCCGCGCTAGCCCAACGAGGGGGCTCAGGCCGGTGTTTCGCCTCGGCGAGATCCGAGAGGAATTGTCCCCGCACCGGCTATCGGGGCTCGCCGGACACTCCCCGGATAAAGGGTTGAGGGTCCTCACGATGGCTTTCAACTTCGAAGGACTGATGGGCTTCACCAGAAACTCCGACACTCTCAACTGCTCCGCTTGCGCCCTCACAGTCCTTTCCTCTTCTGCGCTGACGACAATGATGGAGATTGCCGGGTGGTACGCGCGGAAGATTCGCGCCAGATCCCAGGCGGTCACCACAACGCCATGAAAGGCAGGGAGGTCGAGGTCAATGATGGCGATGTCGAAGACCCCCTCCTTGATCTTCCGGATCGCCTGCCAGCTATCGGCAGAGGTCTCAACCCGGTGGCCCTCACCGAGAAGCGTATCCCGAAGTCCCTCTCGACTGTGGAGATCGTCGTCCACGATGAGAATCCTTTTCTCCATGGTTGCAGCCTGGTGCACTCCGGGATGTGTCGTGCGGGTCGTGTGAATCTCCCAAACGTCCACGACATCGGGAGGGCAAAGGCCGTGCCAGACAGATTGCAGCCTTCCGATGAAGATGCAACCTATTGACAACATGAGGTTAGACGTCTTCTCCTCAGGGCCATTCTCCGGGAGTGTTGCCTTTCAAAGGCGGTGAGGGGTGTAAGAATTACATGGTCGAAAGGTAAGGATGGAGACTCGATGATGAGGACTGGGCGGGTGAACCGGGGGCGTCAGGCGGAAGAGTTGATCCCGCTACCGGAGGTTGCGAACGAGCTCCTCGGCCAGCACCTGGGCTTTGTCTGAAAGATTGAAGGCCCTCTGAAAGTCCTGGGTCGAGAGGGCCTCCTTGGCCTTGGCGAGGAAGCTCTGGATGGTCGAGAAGGTCTCCTGCTGTTCCTTGACCAGCTTCCCCTGATCGACCTGCTGGACGATCTGTTCGGCCCTCTGGATCCTGCTGCTTGCCTCCCGCTTCAGCCGATCCTCGTCTTCGCGTCCGACCTGAGGTGAAAGCACAGGGAGAGGGGTGGCCGGTGCCTTTTTCACGGGAGGCGCTGAGGGTGGGGGTGGAGTCGGGGCAAGGAGCGCCTTCAGGTCAGCGCAGCCCATCAAGAGGACTGCGACGAGCAGGACAACCCCGGGCAGCCGCGCCGCCAGGAGGTGCTTCCGTTCGAATGCCGGCATCGTCTCTCCTCGAAACCCGCGCTAATCCGGAGAATTCACGGGTCCGTTCGTGAATTCTCCGCGTTATCCCGCCGGCAGCCGCACGCTCATCGTCGTCCCCCGGCCGACCTCGGAGGAGACGTCGATGCTGCCATCGTGGAGCTGCACGATGCGGTACGTGAGCGACAGGCCGATCCCACTGCCTTCGGGTTTGGTCGTGTAGTAGAGCGTGAAGATCCTGTCCAGGTCGTCGGGAGGGATCCCAACGCCGTGGTCGGCGATGATCACTTTGACGGTCTCTTGCCTCTCTCGCTCCGTGACGATACGGATGATCCCTCCGCTCGGCATGGCCTGACAGGCGTTCAGCAGAAGATTCAGGAATGCCTGATGCAGAAGCTCCTCGTCAGCCGTGACGGGGGGGAGGGCAGCGTCCAGCTCGAAGGTGAACCGGATCCCCGCCTTCTGCCATTCGCTCTCCAGGAGAACCACGATGCTCTGGAGCAGCGCATTCACATCCACCGGCCTGAGCACAAGCTCCTGAGGACGCATGAACTTCAGGAAGCCCTGGACGGCGCGATCCAGCCGCCGGATCTCGCTCTCGATGATCTCCAGGTTCTCGTGCGCGCCCCCGGACGTGGCATGCATCTTTTCCTTGAGAAGCTCCAGATGGATCATCATGGCATTGAGGGGGTTCTTCACCTCGTGGGCCACCCCCGAGGTCAGCCTCCCCAGTGCCGTCAGCTTGGCGGAATAGCTGACCAGCGACTGCAGCGTCTTGATCGAGTCGAGATTCTTCAAGAGGACCATGACCCCCATGGCCCTCTGGGCATCGGTGACGGAAAACGCCGAGACAAGAAACTCCCGGGGCTTCCCGTTCTGGGGAAGAGTGACGGTCGCATTCCGGAATCCGACATTTCCCCTGAAGACGCGCTCCAGCAACGGACGCATGGGATGGGATGCCTCCAGGACGTCCTCCAGCGGACGTCCGGCCACCTCCGGGAGAGACCGTCCAAAGACCGCCTCTGCCGCCCGGTTGAAGAAGAGGATCCGCTGGTCGGAGTTCAAGAAGATGAGCCCGTCCTCGAGCTGATCGACGACCTGCTGGAGGTGCGCCCTCTCGCTCAAACTCTTCAACTGGTCCGACTGCATCTGCTGCCCGAGGAGCTGAAGCTCCGAGGCCAGCGCTTTGAACTCATCCCCCTGGCCCAGGTCGCCGCCGACTTCGAACTCCCCACGCCGGAGCCGTTCCATTTCCCGGGTCAATCGGCGAATGGGCTTCAGGGCGAGGTTCGCCAGACCCATGGCGACCAGCCAGGCGATGGGCAGGGCAAAGCTGGCCAGGGTCAGGGCCTGCGCCAGCGACGCGTTCAGCTCCCGTCTCAGGAGGCTGGTGGAGACTCCGAGCTTGATGGCCCCGAATGGCCGGTCGTTGAGGTTCAAGGGCAGCGCCACCTCGTAGAGTTTCCCGGCCTCGTACAGGGCCTGGAAACGGGGAACCGGGCCGAGAGAGAGGAGGGCCTGGAGGTTCGGCGGCTCGGGAGACGCTGCTCCCTCCTTCCCCCGCTCGCTGTGGAGGATGGCATTCCCGGATTGATCGGCCAGCAGCACGTACACGAGATGCGGCGAGTACCCGACGCTCGCCTCGATCAGGCCGCGCAGTTCTCGATCCCTCCTGAGGGCCTCCCACGGGGGTGCGCCCTTGGCCCGCGCCAACGCGCGGCCGCTTTGAGCATAGATCTGCCGCGCGATCAGTTCCCCCTGCCGCAAGGCCTCCCGGACGGTGACCCGCGTCAACTGCGAGAAGTGGAGGAGAGTGGTCGTGGCCACCACCAGGAATGTGAGAAGGGTGATGGCCAGGGTCTCTTTCGCCTTCAGGCCAAAGCGCACCCTACACTCCGTACCGATGCAGCTTGTTGTGCAAGGTCTTGACGCTGATCCCCAGGATCGCCGCCGCCCTGGCCTTGTTGTTGTTCACCGACGCCAGGGTCCTCAGGATGAGGGCCTTCTCCGCCTCCTCGACGGTGACCCCGAGAGG
>JACQVO010000282.1 GCA_016209725.1 Candidatus Methylomirabilota bacterium
CGTACCTCGCGCGTCCGTCAGCCTACTCGATTCCCATGATGAGCCGCGGCAGGAACAGGGACAGATCGGCCCAATAGGAGGTGACGAGCACCACCGGCAGGCTGCCGAAGATCATGAAGATCAAGGCGGGCCCGATGAACTTGTCGAAGCTACAGTTCGCCATGCGTCCCCCCAGGTAGAGGATGGGCGCGCACGGCGGAGTCACGTTGCCCAGGCCGAGGTTCGTCCCCATAATCGCGGCGAAGTGGTACGGGCTGACCCCGATGTGCTTCATGAGGGGGAAGAGGAGCGGCGCCGCCAGCAGGGTGCCGCTGAAATCGTCCATGAGCATGCCGATGACGATGAGGAAGACGTTGACCATGGCGAGGATCACGACTTTGTTGTCCGAGATCCCGGTCATGATCTGGATGAGCCGCTGAGGGACGTTCTGCATGGTGTAGATCCGGCTGAGCATCATCACGAAGAAGAGCATCAGGATGATCACGCCGGTGGTCGTGGCCGTGGTGAAGAGCGTGCGACCCAGTTCGCGGAGGTTCAGCGTGCGGTACACGATGAAGCCCACGGCGATGGTGTAGAGCGCCGCCAGGGTCGCCGACTCCGTGGGGGTGGTGAAGCCCCCGTAGATCCCGCCCAGGACGATCAGGATGCCGAGCAGACCGAAGAACCCCTGCACGGAGGCGTTCCCGATCTCCTTCACGTGCAGGAGCAGGCTGACCTTGGGCTGGACCCGGACGGTTGGGATCCGGCGGCACATGGCCCAGTTGATGAAGATGTAGATAAGGATCAGGAGGATGCCCGGCCCGATGGTGGACAGGAAGCAGGCCGCCACCGACAGGCGGGTCACCCAGGCGAAGAGGATCATGGGGACGCTGGGCGGGATGAGCTGCGCCAGGACCGAGGAGCAGGTCACCAACCCGGTGGCGTGGCCCCGGGGATAGCCCTCCGCCTCCAGGCGGGGAATCATGATGCTGCCAATGGCCGCGACCGCGGCGGAGCAGAGCCCGGCGATGGCCCCGAAGATGGCCGTGGCCACCACGGTGGCTCCCCCCAGCCCGCCCCGGAACCGCCCCACGAAGGCAATGGCGAGGTTGGCCAACCGCTCGGCGATCCCCGAAGAGCCCATGAGCCCACCGGCCATGATGAAGAAGGGGACCGACAACAGCGTCAGCGAGTTCAGGCCGTAGAATGCGACCGGCAGGAGGAACTCGAAGCTGAAGCCGTGGAGGACGACCAGGTACAGGACCGCCGCCATGAAGCAGAAGGGGACCGGCACCCCCAAGACCAGCAGCACCAGCAGGATGACCAGATCAATGACGATGTCCACGGGCCGTCACTCCATTCCGGGCGGCATGGCGACGGGGGCCATGCCCAGGGTCTGGCGAACGTTGTCCACGAACTCCACCAGGAAATAGAAGGCCATGAAGACGGCGCCGAAGAAGATGCTGCTCTGAGCGTAGACCAGGGGGAGCTGGAGCACCGGGGAGCGCCCCCATTTCGCAATGCCCCACATCATGAAGGTGTAACCCCAGTAGGCCATGACGACGGCCAGAATGAAGGTGATGAGACTGGCCACCGATTTCACCAGGGCGTAGGCGCGGGGCTTCTTGACCACAAGGTGAATCAGCTCGGTCTTGATGTGGGTCCGCTCGTAGGTCCCGTGGATCGCACCCGTGAAGTAGAGCCAGAAGGCCACCAGGGTGGCCAACTCCTCGACCTCCATGCCCGGATACTTGAAGATGTAGCGCATGAGGACGGCGCCGAAGACGAGGAGGGTGATGAAGGCGGAAGCCACGATCAGGATGACTCGCTGCGCCCTGACCATGCCCTGCTCGATGGAGAACAGGACCCCGTTCTTCTGGGAGAGAGGAAGCTGGTTCATCGCTCCCCTGCCTATCCACGCGAAGCGGGAGGCCTGACAAGGTCAGACCTCCCGCCTGGGTGGCACGTCGCCGTGCCGGGATGGGCGGCGAACGCCACTCACTTCACTGGGGCGCCGACGTTTTTCCGGGCGATGTCCATAATGGCCTTGCCGACGATCTTGTCCAGCTCGGGCCACACATCGGCGCGGATGGCCGCGGCGATCTTCTCCAGCTCCGCCTCGGAGAGCGTGACGATCTTCAGGCCCCGCTGGGCCATCTTCTGGCGGTACTCCTCATCCTGGGATTCGGCGAGTTGCCACTGTTTCTCTCCCTGCCGTTCGGCCGCCTCGATCAGAATGTTCTGGTCCTCCTTCGTCAGGGAGTCGAAGAGCTTGCGGGTCAGCTTGAACCAGTGGGTCTCGACGAAATCGTTGTACTGGATCCAGGCCCCCTGGACGTCCCGGAATTCGTGGCCCTGGAAGGGGGGGCCGCCCATCTGGCCGTCGGCGATCCCGGTTTCGATGGCGCTGTAGGCCTCGGCGTAGGGGATGGACACGGGGATGTAGCCGAGTCGCTTGAACGTCAGCTCGCACGCCTTGAGGGGCATCACCCGGATCTTCTGGCCTTTGGCAATGTCGGGGTCCCCCGGGCTCGGAGGGACCTTGCGCACCGTGGCCCCCGACATGCCCAGGGGGAGGACCGACAGTCCCTTGATGTTCACGCCGGCAAAGAGGTCGTCCACCATCTTGTTGATCCAGCCGCCCTTGGCGTAGGCCGCCTTCCCCTCCTTGACGGTCTTGAACAGGTAGGGCGTGTAGTAGGCGATGTTCAGCCGGGGATCATAGGTCGGGGCGATGGGGCCGAGGTTCAGTTCCACGCTGCCCCGCATCACCATCTCATCGCTCAACACCCAGTCGCCCAGGGCCCCGGCGTGATAGACCGTGATGTCGACCCGGCCGTTGGTGCGCTGCTTCACCTCCGCTGCGAATGCTTCCGCCGCTCTGCCGAAGGGGCTGTCGGCCGGGTGGGTCTGGTTCATCCGCCACTTGTGCTGGTAGGTCTGCGCGTCCGCCGTTGGGGTCTGCACCAGCGTCCCCAGGACCGCAAGCATCGCCACAACCAGCAACGCCGCGAGAAACACATGTCTCCGTTCCATTGCGGGCCTCCTTTCTGATGTGATGGATCCGTTCCACCTACTCTACGGGGGTCGAATTGACTACCGGCCCTCCCCGGCGTCGGGAGGCACCAGCACCGCGGTGGCACGAGGAAGTCTGACTCCGGCGACGGCACGCGGGAACAGGCGGTGTCGAAGGTCCACGAAGAAAGGCATGACCCAGGCCGATCCGGACAGATGGGAGTGACTCCAGAGGAGGATCTTGAGGTCCGCATATCACGTCCCGGTGTCCCTGTCAAGGCGAAATGCCCCGTCGTTCAAGGTTGAAAATATCCGCTTTCTGTCGGTCCAGTTGTCCTCGTGGCGATGCCATCCCGCCGCCGCGGCGCCGCCCGGGCGCGGGGCCTGCAACCGAGGGTGGACCCGGTCTGGATCGTCCGCCCCACCTGCCAGTGAAGGCGGTCCCCCTTTAGCCGGGGCCGTACACACGGCCGGATGTGGGCGTCGAGGATCCGGCAGAGCCGGTCGTAGTCGCTGATGGTCCCGATCCCGGCGGCCTTCCGGGGCTCATCGCCGACGAGGAGGAGATCCTGCGCCTCTAGCCGCAGCCGGCAGGCCGAGGAGACATAGTAGATCGCCGCGGCATCCCCCGCCTGCCGGAGGTGGTGGAATTCCTCAAGGCCCACGGTCGAGAGGACATCGCCCGAGCGCTGGCCTGATCGTTCCCGGAAGCTCATGGCGTGACAGTATGGTCCCGTCTCCGTCACGCCAGTCCACGGCCCATGGGCTTCTCGCGCTCATCCTTGAAAGTACCTTGAAGATACTACGGCAGAATTGTGATCATCAAGGTACTTTGGCTCCGTGACTTTCGCCTACTTCCAGCGGCATCTGAGGGTCATGCCCCTGGCGTATCTCCAGCAATTTCCGATCGTACTTCTGCTGCGGGCCCGCCAGGTGGGCAAGACCACCATACTCCGGCACGAGCTGAGGGGATTCGCCCCCTTCGATCTCGAAGATGCCGGCACTGCGGATGGGATCGTCACGGACCCTGTGCTCTTCCTGCGGGATCACTCCGGCCGGGTGTGGTTCGACGAGGCCCATCGGGTAACCGTCTCATCCCCATCGAACTGAAGCGCGGGACGCGCGTCGGGCCGTACGGTCTGCGGGGACTGAATTCCTTCCTCGAGACCTTCCGGCGTCGCGCGCCTTTCGGCGTGGTCCTGTACGGCGGGGATGACATCACGCGGCTCTCCGAACGGGTGGTCCTGGTCCCCGTCACCAGGGCTGTCTGACTTGCCCTGCTCCCTCTCAAACCAGAAAATGCGGTTCCTCACTTGGCACGTTCATGATCCAATGAGCGCATGGTGGAGCGCGGTATTCGAAGGTCGGATGCCCTGGAGGTGCTTGTCTCGGGCGAAGTTATCGAGGACTACCCTGATGACCAGCCATTTCCCTCAGCGCTCTTCCTCGGCTGGATGGGGACACGCCCGCTCCATGTCATCGCTGCCTTGGACCTGGACGGCGAACGCGTTTTC
>JACQVO010000286.1 GCA_016209725.1 Candidatus Methylomirabilota bacterium
CGCTTAACCATCGGGGTTACCTCCTTTCGGCTTGGCCGTTATGCACTCCCAGCCAATCCTACCGGGGGCCCCCGATGGTTTACCAGGCGATTTTCAGCCGCTCAGCGCAAAATTCAGGTATTATACTTTTGCAGGCAGCCGCGTCGAAAAATACGTACCAGGGGGAACCGCTCCTTCCACTGCAGTCCCGAGTGATTGGAGACCCAAGCGCGTCAGGTTGTAAACTGAAGAGGGGTCCCGCCTTCACCTCCTCATCCCTTCCCTTCTGCGAGACCCTTTCGTGGCCTCTCGCCCCTCTCGCCGGCGGATCCAATCCCCCCTGCGGGAAGGCACGCGGGCTTGGGTCAGGACAGCCGGGGTACTGAAGCGAGGTTCGGAATAGGAGGTCCAGGTGGCTCTCTCGCGGCACGCTGGCCCGTGCGTGGCGATTGCCACGGATGCGTAATGGGACCGGAGCGCTTCTGCCGCGTCACGGTGCCCCCAGCGCGCCGAAACCCACGGATTCCTCCGCCCCGTTCCGCTGACTCTCGCGGAATCCCCTTGGCAATCTCCTGCGGCTCGACTAGCATTCGGAAACCCGCACCTCGGCTTTGGCGACCGACTCTAGGAGGCAGGCCGCGCACGGTGGTCCAGGCTCAAGACCCCTACTGTCGAGTCGTCCTGACCAAGATGGGCCAGTCCGGTGCCGCGGTCGCGGGGTTCCTCGGAGTGATCAGGTCTTTGGTGAATCGGCCGGCCGTACTCCCCGGACCATCCGACCCGGAGAAGGTCCTAAACAATGCACTATAGAACCTGCCCCATTATAGGCGACGCCGATGGTGCCCAGTGGCTCCGTTCTTTGTGAATGGAGAGGGGCCAAGACGACTTCACCCCGTATACAGCCGATGCGGGGACATGGCCTTTTCCCTTGACACAGAAGTCGAAGGAAGGGATGCTCAATCGAGGTAGTGAGGCTTCAGCGCGGTGCTGTACCGAGGGCTTTGGGTTGCTCTCTCATGGGTGCCACCAAGGATCAGTCTCATGGGTTCAGTAGTCGGGCAGGAGTATATCGCCAAGGATCCTGAACGCCGGGGGGGACGCGCCATAATCGCTGGCACAAACTTCCCCGTGAGTTCAGTGGCGAACTATGTCCTGCGGCATGGTCTGATCCCGGAGGAGCTCGTGCGTCGGTTCCCGCACCTCACCTTGGCGCAGGTGCACGCCGCGCTGGCGTACTACTACGACCATCGCGAGGAGATCGATGCCGAGATTGCTGCGGTTATGTCCGAGGATGCCATTGGGCGCGCAGTCGGGCATGTCGGGGCCGTGCAACTGCGGTATGACTCTCAAGCTGACGGGTTCGTCGTGATCCATCCGGAACCCCGACAGGTGAGACCGCCGGTCGGCGATGCGCCAGATCCGGCTGTATCTTGATGAGGATGTGGACCCCCAGCTCGCCGAGGACTTGCGGCGTCGGGGGTTCGACGTCGAGGCTCCCGCCGAGTTGGGCCGCCTGGGGGAAAAGGATCGAGACCAGCTCGACTATGCACAGCGGACGGCTCGGGCGATCCTGACACACAATCGCGATGATTTCCTGAAGCTTGCCCAGAGGTTCGCCCTAGAGAATCTGTCTCATCCTGGCATCCTATACATCCCTCAACTCGCCTACCGCCACCTGCTCCGTCGAGTTTCTGCGTTCTTGTCGGCAACCGAGGGTGATCAAGTCGAGAACCTCTTTACCTGGATTCCGTAGTTGCGTACGGCACAGGATGGCGCTTTCATCACTCACCAAGCCCACCGGCTCTCCGACGCTGTCCTAGTTGAGCATATGAGGCGGGACGTTCTAATGCGGGACGATGGATACTTGTTGTACTTTTGCTACCAGCCGTGTCGATGGAAACGTTTCAGGGGTGCTCCACTTCTTCCACTCGACTGCCGAGTGATTGGGTGCCCAAGCGTGTCAGGATGTAAACCGAAGAAGGGTCCCGCCAACACCTCCTCATTTTTCCCCTCCTCGCGCGACCCTGTCCTAGCCCCCCGACCCTCTCCCAGCCGGATCCAATCCCTCCCCTGCGGGAGGGCACGCGGGCTTGGGGACAAGACAGACGGAGGTTCCGAAGCGACGCTCGGAACAGGAGGTCCAGTGGCTCTCCCGCGGCACGCTGGCCCGTGCGCGGCGAATGTCACTGATTCGTCGTCCCGTTCTCCCGGCTTCCGCTGAGCACCCCTGGCAACCTCCTGCCCTTGGGCTGGCATTCGCAGAAGGCTCTTGGATCGAATCCGCGGATGTGTATAATCATAGCTACGATGATGGCTATGATTGGAGGTGGCCCCATGCGGACGGTGCAGTTGACCCTGGACGAAGAGCTGGTTACTGCGGTGGACAAGGTGGCTGCGAAGCTCGGAACGACGCGCTCGGGCTTCACGCGCGACGCCTTGCGCGCCGCTTTGACCCGCTGGAGAGAGCAGGCCCTGGAGCGTAAGCACCGCGAGGGCTATCTGCGGAGGCCCCCAAAGCACACGGAGTAATGCGGGACGTTGTTTCTGAAATTGACTTATTTTGCACTGCGGGGCTCACCTCTCACTGCAGGCTTTTCGGAAGGCACGGGTGATGTCCCCGGGACCCTGCACCCCGTGAAAAGCCACGGCGGGAGCAAGTAAACGAGCCTGCAGAACGGCGCTGGCCAGATTGCCGGACGAGGCTGGCGTATCGGCGCGGTACCGGGTGCGGGCTCGCGCGCGCCGAAGCGGCCCACCCCCTCGCCGTGTCCGCCGCGCCGATCACTAAAGCTCCCGCGGAAGCGGGGGACTCGTGGATGTCCAGGTAGGTCATCCCGGGCCCGATCCGCCGAAGGGTCAGGTCACCCGGCTTTCCCTGCGGTGCCCCCCGGACCTCCCATCGCAATTCCCTTCCCCCGGGTCCCCGGTTCGCATACAATCCCCCAAGCCCCCGGACCAACTGTTCAGTTCAACCTGGTTGACCCGGCGAGCCCGCACACGGGTCACAGGCTTGTTCTAAGAGAGGCCCGCCGGACAAGAGCTCATTCGTTAGCCTCGAAGCCTCTGACGTGATATGGTCGATCCGGCGGGAGCCTGTGCTACCCTGAAGGCCATGGGATGACGATCAGGTTCGAGTGGAACCCAAAGAAGGCGGCGCAAAATGTTGCAGATCATGGGGTGTCCTTCGAGGAAGCATCCTCTGTATTCGCCGACCCATTGGCGCGGATTTTCGACGATGAGGACCACTCCAATGACGAGCAGCGAGAGATAATCATCGGACACTCGATCCGAGACCGCTTGCTCATTGTCTCCTTCACCGAGCGATACGGCGCTGTGAGAATCATCAGCGCCAGGAAGGCTACCAGAAATGAGCGCAAAGATTACGAAGAAAATGTCTCGCTCTAGTCCCCCTGGCCGGACGGCAGATGAGTTGCGCCGGGAGTACCGATTCGACTACAGGAAGGCACGCCCGAACCGCTTCGCGAGGCTGCTGAAGGGACGAACTGTGGTGGTAGTGCTCGACCCGGATGTGGCGTCCGTCTTCCAGTCGTCGGAGTCGGTTAATTCCCTGCTTCGCTCTGTCATTGCGGCGCTTCCAACGGACGCTCGGGCTTGGCGACCACGCGGCTAACAGGCTCCTGCAACGGGCGGCGAAGAGGGCCGCCGCTGAGCGGCAACGATAGACGTTCAACGACCCATGCCGGCTGCCTTGGCAAGGGCGATCGTTTGTGGGCGCAGGAGTCTCCCTGCCAAGCTTTAGCCGTCTCGCGCCCTTGTCAAGGACGTGAAGTGCCGGGACGGGACCTGGCTCCTCTCCTTCCGTCCTCCCAGAACATTCCCTCTTGAAGCGCTCCCTTCCAAATTGAAAGGGCCGGGAAACCCCGCGTAGAGGCGGCACTTGCGGCCTCCTCTTCCATTCTGAAATCCCCTCCCAGGCTTCACGCTGGGGCGTCTTCACCCCATACGGCTCCCGTAACCTCCGAAAGGACCAACGCTTCCCGCCGATTCCGGCACCCCGCCGGCTATCTGGAACGGGTCTTGCCCTACGCATGGTCGGGAGCCCACGGTTCACTGGAGTGAGATGCCGTATGGCCCTCGATCCGAGACAGCACCTCCTCGAAGATACCCGCATCCTGGTCGTGGACGACCTGTCCGAGCGCCGTGGCCGGACCGTGGAATACTTCCGGAAGCGGGGCTATGAGGCCCTCGCCGCCCGCAGCGGGGTGGAAGCCATCGCCCACATCATTCAACACCGCGTGGACGTCATCATCATTCAGGGACCGCTGCCCGGTCTGTCCAGTTACGACACGATCCCCATCCTGAAGAAGATCCACCCGAACCTCCGCGTCCTCTTGACTCTCCCCGAGGATGCGGAGCCGGAGCCGCGCCCGACAGAGCATACCGACTTCATCCACTGCTTCCTCGAGCCGATCCGGCTGGAGGAGTTGGAACGGGCGATCCGGATGCCCGGAGCCGCCCCGAGGGCAGCCAGCCCATAGGAGGGGCCGTGGCCAGACGTCTCGCGTGGGGGATGCTTGGCGTCCTGATCATCCTGGGGACCGCGGTCGCGCACGCGGCGGAGAAACCGCGGCTGAATCCTTCGGGCTTCACGCCAAGCCAGGTCTGCGGCACCTGCCATCAGGACATCTACGCCATGTGGAAGGACTCCAAGCATGCCCGTGCCTTCGAGAACCCCATCTTCGCCGCGGCCTACCGCGAGGTCCGGCGCGAGGGAGGCAGCGCCAAGGAGCTCTGCCTGCGCTGCCACGCCCCTATCGCCGGCATCACGGGGGACCTGGAGGCCCGGCAGGCAGTCACCCGCGAGGGCGTGGGGTGCGACTTCTGCCACTCCGTGACCGGCGTGGCGATCCGGGACACCGGGTCTCCCTTCGACGTGGAGGTGGGCGCGACCAAGCGCGGGGCCAAGGTCGGAGCCACCTCGCCAGCCCACGCCGTGCAGCCCTCGATCCTGCACAAGAGCTCGCGTCTCTGCGGCGGCTGCCACGAGTTCCGCAACGACGAGGGGGTCGCGGTGATCAGCACCTTCTCCGAATGGCGGGCCTCCTCCTACCCGTCCGAGCTGCGGGCCTGTCAGGACTGCCACTTCGTTCCCGTGAGCGGCCGCATCGCCGTCCAGCGACAGGGTGCGCTGGGCGCGACCATCCCCGATCACCGCCTCCAGCGAAGCCAGGAGCAGCTTCGCGAGGCGGTGAAACTGGATCTGGTGCGGACGACACGGAATGCGGGTCGCCTCGAGGTGGTGCTGGCCGTCCGCAATATCGGGTCGGGGCACGCGGTGCCGACGGGGCACCCCTCCCGACGCCTGCTCCTCAAGGTGGAAGCCCGCTCCGCCGGAAGCGGCGCCCTCCTCGGGGACGCCACCCAGACCTATGAGAAGGTGATCCTGGGCGGGAGCGGAAAGGCGCTGCTCCGCGACGTCGAGCTTTTCCTGCGGGGCCGGGAGGTCCGGGACACCCGGATCACTCCCGGCCAGGCGCGTAGCGAGACGTTTGCCTTCCCGGTCCCGTCGGGCGAGGCCGTCCGGGTGCACGCCGAACTGGAATATCTCTACCGGTCCCATGTTCTGGCCGGAAACGAGTGGCGCGTCCAGGTGGCCCGGCACGACAGCCTGATCCCGGGCAACTGACCCGGGGGCCCGCCGGGGGTCGATAGGCACGAGGGCGGGTTTCCCATACACAAGGAGACGGTGCGTGAGAATCCCTGAGCAAATTCAGCGGCTGGCGATCGTGACCGCTGTCATCATCGGCGGCGTCCTGCTCGTCCGGTTCGTTCTCATCCCGCGCTCGTTGATCTCGGACGACCTGCACCGCGCGTCCACGGTCCAGCGGGAGCTGGCAAAGCCGATCAAGTTCGCCGGCTCTACTGCCTGCCAGGATTGCCACGAGGATGTCTCCAGCCGGGTACGGAAGGGCTACCACAAGAACCTTTCCTGCGAGGGATGTCACGGCCCGGAGGCGCGGCACGCGGAGAATCCCATGGAGGTCAAACCCTTCGCCCCGCGGGACAGGAAGTTCTGCCCCCTCTGCCACGGCTATGACCCTTCGCGGCCGACGGGGTTTCCGCAGATCAACCCGACCGCCCACAATCCGATCAAGCCCTGCATCACCTGCCACAATCCCCACGACCCGGTGCCCCTGACGGCGCCCCAGGAGTGCTCGGCCTGCCACGCCCAGATCCAGCGGACGAAGGCCGTGTCCAGCCACGCCCTCCTTCAGTGCACCACATGCCACAGCGTGCCCGCCCAGCACAAGAAGACGCCGCGGAGCGCGTGGCCCTCGAAGCCCGACACGCGGGCCTTCTGCGGCGGCTGCCATGGCAAGGAGGCGACGCCGAAAGATGCCCCGAAGATCGACATGTCCACCCACGGCGGGAGGTTTCTGTGCTGGCAGTGCCACTACCCCCATCTCCCGGAGGGACGAGGATGAACAAGCGGCAATTCCTGAAAGGCTTGATTCTCTTTTTTCCCGCCGGGGGACTGACCGGCGTCCTGGCGTCGCCGGTCCGGGGCAAGGAGACGAGCGGCGCGGACAAGGGGACGGAGGCGTCAGGGGCCAAAACGACCCAGCCCCAGTCTACCGGCGCCTACGACCCCGAGCGCCACAACTACGGCATGGGGATCGAGATCGACAAGTGCATCGGCTGCAGTCGGTGCGTGGAAGCCTGCAAGGCGGAGAACAACGTCCCGCAGGAACCGTTCTTCTTCCGCACGTGGATCGAGCGCTACGTCATCACGAAGGACCGCGAGGTCACCGTTGAGAGTATCAATGTGAAAAGCCGGGGAACTCGGGAGTTGGCGCAGGACGATCGTGAGATCCTCAGAAGCTTTTTCGTCCCCAAGCTGTGCAATCAATGCGCCCATCCCCCGTGTGTGCAGGTGTGCCCGGTGGGGGCCACCTTCTCGACGAAGGACGGGGTCGTCCTCGTGGACGCCAATCGGTGCATCGGCTGCCGCTATTGCGTGCAGGCCTGTCCGTATGCGGCGCGCTACCTCCACCCGGAGACGAAGACCGCGGACAAGTGCACCTTCTGCTACCACCGGGTCGTGAAGGGGCTGCTTCCGGCGTGCGTCGAGGTGTGCCCGACCCAGGCCCGCGTCTTCGGCGATCTGAAGAGCAAGGCCAGCCGCCTCGTGCGCTTGATGCGGATGAACAAGATCCACGTCCTCAAGCCGTCGCTCAACACAGACCCGAAAGTCTATTACGCGCAGCTTGATGGAGAGGTGCGATGAACCCAGAGCGGATCCAGGACCTGTTCGACCTGCTGGGGCAGGTGACCGGCTACATCTATCCGAACGAGATCGAGATTCACTGGTCAATCCTGGTCGTCGTCTACCCCTACGTCACCGGGCTCGTGGCGGGGGCCTTCATCCTGGCCTCGCTGGTCAAGGTCTTCAAAGTCAAGGAGGTGGAGCCGACCTACCGGCTGGCCCTGCTGACGGCCCTGGCATTCCTGCTGGTTGCGCCCCTCCCGCTCCTCCTCCACCTCAGTCAGCCGATGCGATCCTTCGAGATCTTCCTGACGCCGAATCTGACGTCTGCCATGGCCATGTTCGGCTTCGTCTACGCGTGGTACCTCATGGCCGTTTTGCTCTTGGAGCTCTGGTTTGAATACCGGAGGGATCTCGTGGTCCTCGGGAAGGAGTCTACCTTCCCGATGAGCTGGATCTACCGCGCCCTGTCCCTCTTCTCCACCGACGTCAGCGACCGGGCTGTCGCGTTTGATCTGAAGGCCATCCGGATGATCACCATCATCGGCATCCCATCCGCCTTCCTGCTCCACGGCTACGTTGGCTTCATCTTCGGCTCGGTGAAGGCCAATCCCTGGTGGAGCAGCGTGCTCATGCCCATCGTGTTCCTCATGTCCGCCATCGTGTCCGGGATCGCTCTGGTCGTCTTCCTCTACATGGTACTGACCTCGATCCGGAACCAGCCGATCGACATGCGGTGTCTCGACACCATTGTTTCCTACCTGTTCTACGCCGTCATCGTGGACTTCTCCCTGGAGGCCCTCGACTTCATCCACCGGCTCTATCAAAGTGAGGAGTCGGTCAAGATCCTCGGCACCCTCATCACCAACAAGCTCTTCATGAGTTTGTTCGTACTACAAATCTTGCTGGGAATGATCATCCCCCTCGGGATCCTGGTGGTGGCGCGGTCGCGCACGTTCAACGACGACATGCGCAAGCTTCTCTACTTCACGTCCGTCATCCTGATCCAGGTCGGCATCTTCAGCACGCGCTGGAACGTCGTCATCGGCGGACAGCTTTTCTCAAAGAGCTTTCGAGGACTCATGGCATACAAGATGGAAGTCATGGGCATCGAGGGGCTCTTGGCCGCCCTCGCCCTCCTCATCCTTCCCTTTGTCATCCTGACCGTCTTTATTCGGCTGCTGCCCACGGAGCGGATGGAGGATCATGTGGCCCGCACCGCCTGACGGATCCCCGCCGGCGGACCGCCCGGGCCGCCGGGGTTGAGTAGCGGCAATCAGGGCTGGGGGAATCTGGCGGCTGGGTGGAGGGCGGTCACGCGTGCGCCGGGCGTCCGGTGGACGCCAACACGAGATCGGCCCACGCCTGCTCGACGGCCTGCTGGATGGACGTGATCCCCTCCGGAGGCAGGTGGGCGAACCGGCCCTGGGTGGCCAGATACTCCGCCACCGGTCGGGGACGTGGCGGGACATAGGTCAGTCTCGGACGGGAACCCGCCTCGATCTCGACCAGGGGGAAGACGCAGCTTTCTACTGCCAGCCGCGCCAATTGGATGGTGAGGTCCGGCTCGTATTTCCAGCCTGATGGACACGGGGCGAGGACGTGGAGGAAGCGGGTGCCGCGGATCCCCTTGGCCTTGGCCACTTTGCCCATCAGGTCCTCGGGAAACGCAACGGAGGCGGTGGCCGCATAGGGGATCCTGTGCGCAGCCAGGATCGCCAGGATGTCCTTCTTCGGGCGGCCCTTCGGGTGCACCGCGGGGGTAGTTGTCGTCCAGGCACCGAGGGGGGTGGCCGAGCTCCGCTGCGCCCCGGTGTTCATGTAGGCCTCGTTGTCGTAGCAGACGTAGAGGAGGTCTTCATTGCGCTCGGCGGCAGCGGAGAGGGCCTGAAAGCCGATGTCGAAGGTCCCGCCGTCGCCGGCCCAGACCACCACGGTCGTCTCCGACAGGCCTTGGGCATCCAGGCTGGCCCGGACGCCGGTGGCCACTGACGCGCCGGTCTCGAAGGCCGTGTGGAGCATCGGGACTCCCATCGCCGAATAGGGAAACACCCCGTCCACCACGGCCGCGCAGCACGCGGGGATCACGAAGACGGTGTCGCGGCCCAGGATCTGGAGGGCCAACCGCATGGCCACGCGCTCCCCGCAGCCGGCGCACGCCATATGACCCGGATGGAGAAGGTCCGCCCCCGGCAATCGGTCAGCTATCTTCGCACTCACTGGTCCTCCGCCCTCCGCCGGGGTAAACCCGGCGGTCTCCATCGGAACCGAGTGTGCTGACTCAGAAACGGCTTTACACGGGACCCGTTCGGGCTGAGCCTTCGTCCCGAGCTCAGGCCGAGGGGCTTGTCGAAGCCCGAATTCCTCACCCTTCGACAGGCTCGGTTGTGACCCTTTAATATCATGATAATATTCTTCGGCTCATCAACTCCCGCATCGTCCACACGTGATCGGTGAGCCCGGCCGCCATGGCAGGTGTGCGCTTGTCCCGGCGACGGCGAACCC
>JACQVO010000283.1 GCA_016209725.1 Candidatus Methylomirabilota bacterium
CTGCCCAATGACCCGTTCTGGCCTTGGCGTTCTTGGCGTCTTGGCGGTGAAAAGGAGGGGTGGGGGATGCCTGAGCTTCCGGAAGTCGAGGTGATTCGGCGGGACCTGGTGCCTCGGGTCGAGGGGCGCCGGATCCAGAGCGCCAAGATCGCCGAGCCGCGCCTCACCCGCCGCCGGGGGACGCCGGGCGGAGTGGCGGCGGCCCTAGTCGGCCGGAGGGTAAAGGCCCTTCGCCGCCGGGGGAAGTTCTTCATCTTCGACCTCGGGCGAGACAGCCTGATCGTCCGGTTGGGGATGACCGGGCAACTTCTATGGTCTGAGAATAGGCACGGGTTCCGCCCGGATCAGTACACCCACGCCCACCTGGTCTTCCAGGGGGCAGGGATCCTTTATTATCGCGACATCCGGAAGTTCGGCGAGATGTTCATCCTCCCTACGGAAAGCGTGGAGCAGACACTCCGAGTCGGCGTGGAGCCGCTGGGGGATGCATTCACGCCGGAGATGCTCGGGGAGAAATGCCGATCATCCACGAGGATCAAGTCGCTCCTGATGAACCAGGCGAAGATTGCCGGCATCGGCAACATCTATGCGGATGAGGCCCTCTTCCGGGCGGGGATCCGGCCCACGAGGCGGGCGGCCTCCCTCCGCCCCGAGGAGATCCGGTCCCTGCGGCGAGCCATCCGCCTGGTCCTCCAGGCCGGCATCCGTCATCGAGGCAGCTCCATTGCCAACTATCGCGACGCCTGCGGGGAGCCCGGTCGTTTCGCGGCTCTCCATCGGGTGTACCAGCGCCATGGGGAGGACTGCCACGCCTGTGGGACAACGATCCGGAGGATCGTGCTGGGCCAGCGCGGGACCCATTTCTGCCCGACCTGCCAGCGCTGAGGTTCGGAGAAGAGCCGAGGGGCCAACTTATCCGCAGATTACGCAGACCCCCCTCCCACTCCCTCCCCCTCAGAGGGGGGAGGGCCCGGGTGGGGGTGGAAAATGCGAACTCTGTGGTTTGGCTTCGCGGGAAGATGAGCGGAGTGAATTTCGATCTGGAGAACTTGCCGGAATGGGTGCGAGCCGCCGAGGGGATCCTGGCGAGGCCGGGTGTCGTCGTCTTGCTGGGGGCGTCGGATTCCGGAAAGACGACCCTAAGCCGGATACTCGCGGAACGTTGGCGAATTGCCGGGCGAACCGTCGGTCTGGTAGATGGGGACATCGGCCAATCCTCCATCGGCCCGCCGACGACTGTCGGCCTTGCAATGGTCTCTCCAAACGCCCCCCTGTCGCCTCACCCCTCCCCCCTTACGCTCCATTTCGTCGGCTCCACCTCACCTCCCGGCCACTTCCTTCCCCACATCCTCGGGACCCAAGCACTCGTTCATGCGGCCATCGCCCAGGGGGCAGAGATCGTCCTGGTGGATACGACCGGGCTGATCCTGGGGGCGGTGGCCGCGTCTCTCAAGTGGCACAAGCTCCAGGCGCTCCGGCCGCAGCACGTCCTCGCCCTCCAGCGGGCGGAAGAGTTGGAACCCATTTTGCGTCTGGTGGAGGGCCAGGCAGATATGCAAATCCATCGCCTGCCGGTCTCCTCCAAGGCGGTCCGGCGGAACCACGCGGCGCGTCGCGCCTTCCGGGAGGAACGATTCCGCGAGTATTTCGCGCAAGCCTCGCGGCACGACCTCGCGTGGAAGGATCTGCGCTTCGCGCGCCTCTGGCTCAACACCGGGCGGCGGGCGAGTCAGGAGGAACTGACTGTATTCGGCCTGTCGCTTCAGACCATGCCGCTCTACGCCGAAGCGGCAGGAGAAGAGGGGCTGGTTTTTGTGCGGGGCGCGTATAGCCGTGCAGCCTTGTATCAGGTCCGAAACGCCCTCGGGGTGTCGGATGTGCTCGTCATTGACGTGGAGCAGTTGCGGGGGACGCTGTTGGGGCTCCACGATCATGCGGGCGCTTTTCTGGCGTTGGGCATCCTCCAGGACTTCGATCCAGAGAGCGGGAGGCTTCAGATCCTGAGCCCGTTTCAAGATCCCGGTCGTGCCCGGATGGTCGCCTTTGGCTCGCTTCGCCTTGAGGCAAGCGGCAAGGAATTGGGCGAGTCCCCCTGGCGGTGAAGGCGGGAAAACCCAAGGAGAATTGGGAATGGGGAGGCATCTCCCTTCTCGTGCCCGACGCGTCGACCCGTGCCCGACCCCTGCCCAAGACGACGTAGGCTGCAACATCCTCTCCGGGATACCAGCAAGTATCCTCAACCTATCGTTGTCCAGCTTTCATCTTGACAGTGCCATCGGGGGAGCGTTAGCGTGACCTCAAGTCGCGCGTGTCGTTCGGGTGGGAGCGCGGCGCAGTTTTCTCACTGAATCGACCGGGACGATCATGAGGTGGAACGCATCGCCGAGCCCCTTCCTGCCGGCTGTCCCTGTTCGTCGAACGTGGTTGCGAACCATTACCCACAAAGGCGGATCACCGTGAAAACCTATGCAGGCGGCCAGTACAAACCTCTCACGGATGCGCAAGCGAAGCTGATTCATGACAGCGCCTTGAGAGTCCTGGAAAGAACCGGTGTCAAGGTGTTTACCGCAAGCGGGCGCGATTATCTGAAGAAGGCCGGCGCCGTCGTGGAAGAGGGATCTCACCTGGTGCGTATTCCACGCGGCGTGGTGGAGGACGCCATCGCATCCGCGCCTCGGAGCGTCACCCTCTGCGGACGCGATCCAAAGCACGATGTCGTGCTGGACGGTTCCAGTGTGTATCTGGGCACCGGCGGCACGGCCATCAACGTCCTGGATCTGGAGACGGGCGAACAGAGGCCATCCACCACCGAGGACGTCAAACGCAACGCCAGAGTGGTGGACGCCCTGGAAAACGTTCACCTCTTCACCATCAACGTCTTTCCGAACGACGTGGCCGACAAGGACGACGTGGATGTCAATCGCTTCTACTGGTCGCTGAAGAACACCGGCAAGCACGTGATGGGGGGAATATACTCCGCCAAGGGATTGCGCGACGTCATCGAGATGGCCTCGCTGATGGCCGGCGGCTTGGAGGCGCTGCGCGAGCGGCCCTTCGTCTCCTTCATCACCCTGATCATCAGTCCGTTGAAGATTGACGGTCACTACGGCGATTTCACCTGCTACCTGGCGGAACAGGGGCTGCCGGTGGTGGTGCCGACGGAGCCGCTCTGCGCGTTGACCTCGCCCGTGACGCTGGCCTCCAACGTCCTCATCCATTGGGCGGAAACGCTGGCGGGCGTCGTCCTGACGCAGGCGGTGCGCCGCGGCGCGCCGGTGTTGTGCGGCAGTGTCGGCAGCATCACGGACATGCGCAGTCTCGCCCATCTGTCCGGCGCCATCGAGCGCGGCATGGTCAACGCCGCCGTCAGCCAGTTGGCGCGGGCCTTCCGCATCCCGTACTACTCCACCGCGGGCATGACCGACTCGAAAGTGGTGGACTGCCAGGCCGGGTATGAGAGCGGCATGATGAATCTGCTGGTGGCCATGGCGGGCGCCGACTACATCCACGATGCTGCCGGCCTGATGGAGTTCGACCTGACCGTCTCGTATGAGAAGCTGGTGATTGACGACGAGATCATCGGTCGCTGCCTGCGCGTCCTGCGCGGCATCGAGGTGACGGAGGACACGCTGGCGGCGGATCTCATCGAGGAAGTGGGGGCGGGGGGCGATTTTCTCGGCCAGGAGCATACGATTCGATACATGCGCTCCGAGTTCGCCAAGGCGACCGTCAGCGACCGGGAAACTCGCGCGAAGTGGTCGGAGGAGGGGAGGAAGGACACGTTCCAGCGCGCCCACGAGAAGGTCCTGAAGATTCTCGCCCAGCATCAACCGCCAGGCATCCCCGCAGAGCTGGACGCGCAGATTCGCCGTCGCTTCCCGCAGATCCGGGAGTAGCCCCAATACGGCTCACCCAAGGTGCGACATGACCTCGACCTTCGAGCAAATCCCCCCGTCCCCCCTTTGCCAAAGGGGGGCGAGGGGGGATTTCGCCTGGGTGACGGCCAAAGTGAACAGCGTTGGGATTAGCCCCGAAATCTCATCGCCAGGGTCGCCAAGATCGCCTGTCTGCGTGCGGAACGCACAGGCAGGCAAAGGGTCGCCAACGCTCATCAGAAAAGAGGGCTGCCAAGTCGAAAACCTACAAACTGCATCTTCGATCCTTTCCGGGTCAGCGCTTTGAATATAGGGGGTTCCTTTGCGTCCTTCGCGTGCTTTGCGGTTAGACTGCACTCTTCGGGAGTAGCCGGTTCGATTTCTCTGGCGGGGGCCGGGAACGTGATGCCGGGAGCCATCCCATACCGGTTCGTGGACACCCTCCGGCGATGGGCTCCGGAACCATTTCCAGAGCTGGCAGCGGAGGCCGCCCTCCTGGCTGGCATCGATCCCGAAACGCTCGAACGCGACGTCCGCACATTGACCTCGGTCGAGATGGAAGGCCGGGCGCGCGGCAGCCGCGGCAACGCCATCGCGCGTGCCTACATCATCTCCCGTCTTCGAGGCGCGGGCCTGGCGCCCCTGTTCGCCTGCGGCTTCGAACAGCCCACTTTCCCGGCCGGGGATGGTGGCGAAGTCTACGCCGTCAACGTGGGCGCCTTCCTGGCCGCTCCCGACCCGGAGGCAGGCTGGATCGCCCTGGTGGCTCATTACGATCACCTCGGGGTCCGCCGGGGAAAGAGGTATCCGGGTGCCGACGACAATGCCAGCGCCGTGGCCATGCTTCTCGCCCTGGCCGACGGACTCGGGAGCGCCCGGCCGCCGCTCCGCCGCCACGTGGTCCTGATTTTCCCCGACGCCGAAGAGCCGCCGAACATCCGGACCGAACGAATGGGCTCCATGTGGTTCTGGCGCCACCCGCCTTTCCCCATGGGGAAGCTCCACTGCGCACTGGTCTTCGAAATGATGGCTCAGACGGCGTCCCGGGCCGCCCGGGAAGCCGGAATGGCGAACGCCGTGTTCGTCATGGGCGCCGAGGGCAGCCCGGGCCTTGCGCGCCTGGCGCGAGGCGTCCCCCCGGAGCCCGGCGTCGATCCGATGGCGCTGGGGCTCCCCCTGATCGAGGCATACCCCTTCGTCCCGTCGCGCCGATTCGCCCGGAGCGACTACCACGGGCTGCGCGAGCACGGCCGACGTCCCTTTCTCCTTGTCACCGCCGGCCGCGCCCCCACCTACCACACCCCCGATGACACGCCCGATACCCTGGACTACCCCAGGCTCGGGCGATCCACCCGCTGGGTAGGGCGCTTGCTGGTGCATGCCGCAGAGGGACCCGAGGAACTCGGCTGGACGGACCTCGTCGCCGACCCCGTGGCGGACGCACACACGTTCCTGCACCTCTCTGCGACCGCAGGAGACGGCACGCAGTTCCCGTGGCTCCTGCGCCGCGCCCTCGGCGCGGACCGGGCGCGCGTCCAGGAACTTCTCCGGAAGTGGGAGGCGGGAAGGCAACCCGCCGCCGCCGAATACCGCTTCCTCCAGTTGGCTTCCCTCCGCCTCCAG
>JACQVO010000290.1 GCA_016209725.1 Candidatus Methylomirabilota bacterium
GCTGCGCACCCTGTGGGACGTGACCCTGCCCCTGATCCGTTCGGCCTTCACCAGCGCGCTGGTCTTTACCTTGTCCTCCTGGGCTTCCGCCTGCTCACCGGAGGACGCATGCGCCTCTTCGAGCTGTGACCATGACGACGGGGACCGCGCACGTCCGGCTGGAGGGGGTGGTGAAGCGCTTCGGCCCCGTGGTGGCCGTGGCGGGGGTGTCGCTGGACATCGCCCGGGGGAGTATCACCACCATCCTCGGACCCAGCGGGTGCGGGAAGACGACCATCCTGCGCCTGATCGCAGGATTCCTGGAACCCGATGCGGGGGACATCCTGGTTGACGGGGTCTCCCAGCGGGGGCTGCCTCCCTATTTGCGCAAGACCTCCACGGTCTTCCAGGAGTACGCCCTGTTCCCGCACATGACCGTCTTCAATAACGTCGCCTACGGGTTACGTCTGCGCCGATTGCTCCGGGCCGCCATCGCCGAGAAGGTGCGGCACACCCTCGCGCTCCTGCGGCTCGACGGCCTCGAAGGGCGGTTCCCCCGGGAGCTGTCCGGGGGCCAGCAGCAGCGGGTGGCCCTGGCACGCTCGCTGATCGTGGAGCCCGACGTCCTCTTGATGGACGAGCCGCTCTCCAACCTGGATGCGAAGCTCCGGGTCAGCGTCCGTACGGAGATCCGGGAGATCCAACAGCGGGTGGGGATCACGACGCTCTACGTCACCCATGACCAGGAGGAGGCGCTGGCCATCTCCGACACGATCGCGGTGATGCGGAGTGGGACCGTGATGCAGGTCGGCAGCTCGCGGGATATCTACGAGCGGCCGGCCGACCCGTTCGTCGCGGCCTTCGTGGGACAGGTGAACCTGCTCCGGGCGAGGGTGGAGACGGGCGGGCTTCGTCTCGGCCCGCTTTGGCTGCCGCTTCCACCCGGCGGGCCCCCGGTCGACCCGGGCCGGGAAGCCATCCTGGCACTCCGACCCGAGGCCATCCGGATCGGGGCTGGGGCTGACGCGCGGGCTGGGCTGACGGGCCAGGTGGTCTCCCGGACCTACCTGGGCACGACCGTCCGGTATCGGATCGAGTTGGCCGGCCAGACGCTCACCGTGGACGACCACGACCCCGCGGGCAAGCCGTTGCTCGATGGGTCGGTCGTCGTGTCCTTCGACCCCACCCGCATCCGCCTCTGGCCCGCCAGCCCGGAGATGCTGCGGCAGTTGGTGGAAGGCCCGTAACGGAGAGGGCACATCCTTCCCTCCCCTCCAAATGGTCATTTTCTTGACAGGCCGCCTGAAGTAGCTACAATGGCCACCAGGAGGATACACCCATGAGCACGGTCGGTATTAAGGAACTCAAGAATCGCCTTACGCAGTATCTCCGCCGAACCAAAATGGGGGAAGAAGTCGTCGTCACCGAGCGGGGGAAGCCAATCGCCGTCATCCAGCCAATTCAGTCTGCG
Organism: Candidatus Methylomirabilota bacterium; assembly: GCA_016209725.1. Classification (GTDB taxonomy): domain Bacteria; phylum Methylomirabilota; class Methylomirabilia; order Methylomirabilales; family 2-02-FULL-66-22; genus 2-02-FULL-66-22. Next base: position 1,451 of record JACQVO010000290.1, read on the forward strand.
ACACCGGTGATGAGCTTGCAGGCCCGGCTCGCCAAGCTTGCCGCTCAGGGTCTCGTGAGCCTCCCAACCCGCAGGCCCCTCAAGAAGGTGCGCACAGTAAAGGTCTCAGGAGACCCGATCTCGCGCACCATCCTGGAAGATCGCCGATGAACTATCTGGACACCAGCGCGCAGCAAGCGGTTCGTAGCTGGAAAGAAAATAGAAGAAAAGAGGTCCCCCCCCTGTCAGTGGACGAGCTATCGCTTGAACTCCGGTCCCGCCTCTGATACAAATTGACTGCACATTTATGCGCCTCTTTTCCGGTCCTACATGGGATCGGACTTGGCGGCCTTGATGTGCTGCTGCCAGAAGCATCCGGAAGGGAACAAGCGGGCCACCGTGGAGTGACATGAGCTCTACGCCACGGGTTTACTTCGACACGTGTGCCTTGAATCGCCTATTTGATGATCAGTCCCAGCCGCGCATCCGCCTGGAAGCTGAGGCTGTCGAACACCTCCTACGCACTGTGGAGGAGGGTCGCCTTGAATGGGTGTCCTCCGAGGTGGTACTGTTCGAGGTGACCAGGACCCCCGACGAGGCACGACGAGAGGCTCTCCGGAGCCTCGTGCGTCGAGCTTGGTTCACCATCGCCCTGTCGGAGGAAATCGGCCGGAGAGCGCGCACTTTGCGCAGGCAAGGATTGCGGGACCTGGATGCGTTGCATCTCGCGTCAGCCGAAGCCGGTGGGGTTGCGGTTCTGGTCACCACCGATGACGGATTTGTGCGCACCGTCGCGGCGCTCCAACCTACCTCGCCCGTACAGGTGAAGAATCCGGTAGTGTACGAAATGGAGGTCTTGCGATGAGCGAGGATGTTCGATTGATGGGACTCCCTGAGCTGCGAAGTCGGGGATTTGAGGCCCTTGTGCGGGAGCTAGGGGTTGCGAACGCGATTCGTTTCCTACACCTGCACGAGACAGGGGCCGGCGATTATACGCAGGATCGAGAGAAGTGGCTTGCCGGACTGACCATCGAACAAGTCGAGGAGGAGATCCGGCGTATGAAGCTCCGGGGGGAGATTTAGGGACTGGCTGATAGCCTTCAATCGGAAGCGGGCGCCTTCGTCTTGCGTAGATCCAACGAGCATCGTATGCGCTAGTACTGGAGATCCCGCGCTTCGGATCGTGTCTGCCCTGGAGGTGTAGTCATGGGGCAATCTCTACCCGCACATTTCGACTACCTGGGTGCCGCCCGGGAGTGCCGGCTCACGCCGGACCAGGTGGCAGGTCTTGAGGCTGTGGAACAGCACGAATTCCCCGACGACCGGATGATGTTCGAACTGCACATGCTCCGGGTGATCGAACAGATCCGCGCCGGACGCCTCAAGCTCGAGGACGTGTTGTCCGCCACGAGATAGCGGAGTTCGCCAGGGCGATCCGAAGAGACAAGCCCAGGGGCACTGCGCGGCAATTGACACGGGGGATGGGCCGGCCGCACGGTGGTTATGGGCTCAGGACGCTCGAACGCCAGTTCCAGGTCGGTGCTGACCGCGGGTGCCTGGTCCGAATCTGAGGATAGGGCATCGTGAGCCGGTTCCATAAGTACACTAAGTATCCAACGTCCCGTTTTGCGCCAGCCTGCCCCCATTGGAAAGAAACCTCAGCCGCCTCGGCCTCTGGCCGGCGCAAGTGCATGGCCCACCGGTGGCTGCTGCTGCCACGTCGCCCCGAAGAGGGCCCTGGGCGCGCCCCGGCCGCCCCCGTTGGGCGAGCGCACGTCGATCCGCGGCGCCCCTGAAAATAGCAGACTCTCAAGCCCCGATCCCAAGGATGGGCTCAGGAGACCGGCCAGAAGGCCTCACCAGCCTCGGGATTTGGAAGGTGGGGACGGGAGGAGGGGAGAGCGCCGCGCGACCCTGTCAAGCTCACGAGTGAAGGCAGAATAGCGCGAGTACTGGCCACGAATGTCCTCGAGGAGAGACTGGCCCTGCTGGGGATCTCCTGCGACGATCCGTGCCTCGGCAACCGCCGCCACGAGTGTGGCGGCCCGCTCGTACGCCCGCCGATGCTTCTTCTCCAGTATCGCCTTGACCCGTCGCTTGGTAATGTTCCAGGCCACCTTCAGAAACCGCTCATGTCGCTCGGGATCGGGAGGCCGCTGTTGGAGCTGGGTCCGTAGGAAGGGGGTGAGCCGAACAGGTCGTGGCTTCGACGGAACGTCCGGCCATACACCTTCGCCCTCGTCGTCAAGGACGCCCTCATCCGTGTCGAGATTCCACATGGTGAAGGCCGGCTCGCTCGCGTCAATTTCCCGCCAGAGGTCGGCCAGAGCCGTTCCGGGTGCCGGCTCGGCCC
>JACQVO010000288.1 GCA_016209725.1 Candidatus Methylomirabilota bacterium
ATTCGTGACTATTTTCGGCTTTTGACGATGTGCCCCGCGAAATCATTGGGGTTTTCGCCCGCGGAAGCCTCAAAAACACCAACCCACATTGGAAGTCGGGTTAACGGAAAGACCCACGTGGTCAACTGCACGGAGCGGCTCCCCGGACCGGAAGAACACCTACCGATCCCGCCCTCGGACCACTGCGTGATGGAGAAGCCCCGGGGGCAACGAGGCGCGGGCCAGGGGGCATGACGAGAAGGGCAAGAGCGCGGGGCTAATATAGCTGCAAGGTTCCCGTTTCCGCGGGGTCCCGCCTCGGCTGTCTCGGCATGCCAGGAGGTTCCGCGCCCTCCCCGTGAATATCAAGGCGCTCTGCAACCTACGTCCGTTTTTCAAAACCACTAGCTCGTTTCGTCCCTCTGCAGTCAGAACCGGCGAGCGGGACCTTTGCGTAACTTCATCCGGCCGCAGCCCAGAGCCCGCCCGCTTGACATGCCCAGCAACGGCTGGTACCGTCCCCGCCACTGGCTCTACTCCCGCTGTCTTTTCCCCGTCCATGCCGCTGAGCGGTCGGAGCCTCTGTCCAATTCCTATGAAGCTAGCCACGTGCTCCGGCGTGGCTATCCCCAAGAGACCCGGGGAGGCTGCTCGCGCATGATCCCGGTCCGAGACATCGTCGTCACCGCGCGCTTCCTCAGCCGGCTCCCGGCATTCCTGCGAAAGCCGGTCTCGACCACCGAGGCGAGGGCGATCATCCGTCGGCGCCTCGCGCGGCGGGAAGCCGACTTCCTTGCCCTGCTCCGCCGCGCGGTCTACGCTCATCCCGCGAGCCCGTACCGGGCGCTGCTCCGGCTGGCCGGCTGCGAGTATGGCGACCTCGAGCGTTTGGTCGTGCAAGACGGGGTGGAGTCGGCACTCCGCATGCTCTATCGCGACGGGGTCTATCTGACCGTGGAGGAGTTTAAGGGCCGCCGGTCGGTGATTCGCAATGGCGTCACGATTCCCGTGGACCCCTGGCAACTCCAAAATCCGGACTCGGCCGCGCATCTGTCGGCGCAAAGCAGCGGGAGTCGCGGCCCTCGCACTCCGGTGTCGCTCGATCTCGTTTGGGTGGCCGATGAGGCCGTCAACCGGGGCGTGACGCTCGCGGCCCGCGGCGACCGGCCCCCCCGGCTAGCGTACTGGGACGTGCCCGGCGGCACGCTCTACCCCCTTCTTGCTTATGCCAAGTGCGGCGCGCCCCCGCTCCGATGGTTCTCGCCGGTGGACCCGGCGGCGCCAGATCTGCACCCACGCTACCGATGGAGCGCCCGCGCCATCCGGTGGGCGAGCCGAATCGCGGGCGCGCCACTGCCTCGCGCCGAGCACGTTCCGGTGAGCGACCCGCTGCCCATCGCCCGCTGGATGGCGAGCGTCCTCGAGACGGGCGGGATTCCATTCCTCCTCACCTACTCGAGCCCTGCGGTACGCCTCTGCCAGGCTGCCCTGGCCGCAGGGCTCAACCTCCGCGGCGCGGAGCTGCGCCTGTACGGGGAACCGATCACGCCCGCCCGGCTGGCCGTGATCCGTCGGGCCGGGGCGGAGGCGCTGCCACTCTACGTCGCGACGGAGGCCGGTCGGATCGGCGACGCGTGCCTCGCGCCGGGCGCCTCCGACGAGGTCCACCTCTTCCACGATCTCCACGCGCTGATCCAGCCGGGCGCGGACGGTTCGCGCCCCGGCCTCCCGCCCCATGCGCTGCTTCTGTCGTCGATCCGGTCGCGCGTCCCGCTGGTCCTCCTCAATGTCTCGATGGGAGACCAGGCGGTGGTCGAGGAGCGGTCTTGCGGGTGCCCCCTGGAGGACGTCGGCTGGACCACGCACCTCCACACGATCCGGAGCTACGAGAAGCTCACCGCTGGGGGGATGACATTCCTCGATACCGACCTGATCACCGTGCTCGAAGAGATGCTGCCTATCCGGTTCGGGGGCGCCCCGACAGACTACCAGCTCGTCGAGGAGGAGACCGCGGACGGCCAGCCTCGCGTCCGCCTCCTCGTGGATCCGAGAGTTGGCCCCCTCGATTCTCGCGCTGTGGCCGAGGCTTTCCTGACAGCGATCAGCCAGGGCTCTGGGGTCGAACGGGTCATGGGCCTCGCCTGGCGCGACGCCGACCTTCTCCGCGTGGAGCGCCGGACGCCCCTCACCACCTCCTCTGGCAAGATTCTCCATCTGCATCAGGTGCCCCGAGAGATTTCGTGAGGGGTGATTTGCTGGAACCATCGGATTCCGGATGAGCAGAACGGAGTTATGAGAGAGGGGACGTTGCTTCCGAATTCTCCTTACGCTCCGGTGGGGTTAACATGCCCGGAGGTCCGACTCGATGCGACCGGCCTCATCATCGTGAGGCACATCGGCCTCGACGCAACCTGACAGCGGCTCCGACTGATGGCACGCATCCTCCCATGCCTCGCCGTCCACGCCTGGACGCTCCGGGAATCCGTCAACATCTGACGGTGCAGCGCCTTCCCCCCTCCTGAACCACTCACCCCTCCCCACCTCCGCTGCCGTCCACCGCAGTCAGGGAATCCGTTCCCGGTGGGAACTCCTGCTGAAGAGCAAAGAGAGAAGGGAAACAACGCCGTGCGGAGGGGGTTTCCAGGAAAGCGGCACGACGCGGCGGCTGCCCCGGGAGTAGCCATCGCCACTCGGACCAATCAGCGTGCCGCCCTCAGGCCAGGACCCTCCACTGCTTCATGCTCCGGGAGCCGTACAGGTTCGGGGTCTGCGGGTATTGCTGGGACGGCAGGGCCTTGCGTATGGCCTTGAACCAGGCGGCGTAGGTCGCCCTCGCGGGGTGCGCCGCCAGCGCCCGGAGGACGACGAAGGTGAAGGCGCCGTTCGGCCGCCCCCGGAAGAAGGCGTCGTAGCTGGAATGGGGGACGCCCCGTAGATAGCCTACTTATGTTTTCACGCTGCCGGGCGGCCCACATAGGCTCGACGCCATGCCCCGTGGGCCTCGGCTGGATGCCCCCGCGGCCGGAATGGGGCCGGTTGTTGACGAAGTTGACTTTCCGATTGACCTGTTCCGAGGTCTTGGGTACGCTCAAGGGCGAGCGTGCCCGCCGAAGCGCCATCACTCGGGGCGCCCGCCCGCTCCCTATCGCCTCCAAGGAGGCGCGCTACCTCTGACTTCCCTTGTTCCATCGGGCTGCGCAGTCCGGGGGCTATGATGAGCCCCCGATGTTTCTCCATCCGCCCTCCCGCGCAGTATGTGTGGACTGCGGGGGTCCAATCGCCCGGGCCGGATGAAGTTGCACCCCAACCGGGGCGGCTCCGTCCGTTTCCCGGCGGGGAGGCCAGGCCATGCCCGA
>JACQVO010000299.1 GCA_016209725.1 Candidatus Methylomirabilota bacterium
CCCCGCCGGAGATCGAGCGCTGTGTGGCCGCCTTGAAAGCTGTCCTGGGGAGATGAGAGCCGAGAGCCGCGAGGGAATTGCGGAATGCCGAATGCGGAGTGCGGAATGGAACTTGGAATCCCGCATTCCGCATTCCGAATTCCGCATTCGAGTGAGCCATGAGCGGGCCGAGAGCCGAGGGGAGACGGTGATTCCGCCGAGGCGGGACCGGCGGAAGCCGGGGTAGGGGGATTCGATGATCATCGTGCTGCGAGCGCGTGCCACCGACGAGGAGGTCGCCCAGGTCTGCCGGCGCATCGAGGCCCTGGGTCTCACGCCCCACCTGTCGCGGGGGGTGGAACGGACCATCATCGGGGCCATCGGGGACGAGCGCATCCTGCTGGACAAGGCCATCGAGGCCCTCCCCATGGTGGAGAAGGTCCTCCCCATTCTGAAACCCTACAAGCTGGCCAGCCGCGACTTCCACCCGGAGAACACGGTGGTGGACATCAACGGGGTCCGGGTGGGTGACCGGCGCCTCGCTGTGGTCGCCGGCCCCTGCTCCGTGGAGAGCCGGGAGTCGCTCCTGACCGTGGCCAAGGAGGTGCAGAGCGCCGGCGCGCAGTTGCTGCGGGGAGGGGCCTTCAAGCCGCGCACGTCCCCCTACGCCTTCCAGGGCCTGGGGGAGGAGGCCCTCCGCTATCTCGCTGAAGCGAGACGGGAGACGGGCATGCCCGTGGTGACCGAGCTCATGGATCCCCGGGAGACGCCGCTGGTCCTGCAGTACGCCGACGTGATCCAGGTGGGCGCCCGCAACATGCAGAACTTCCGTCTGCTGAAGGAGCTGGGGATGCAGCAGACCCCGGTCCTCCTCAAGCGGGGGATGAGCTCGACCATCCGCGAGCTGCTCATGTCGGCGGAGTACATCATGTCGGAGGGCAACTACAACGTCATCCTGTGCGAGCGGGGGATCCGGACCTTCGAGGATGCCACGCGGAACACCCTGGACCTGTCGGCCGTCCCGGTCCTCAAGCAGCTCACCCATCTGCCCGTGGTCGTGGACCCGAGCCACGGCACGGGGAAATGGGATCTGGTGGCGCCCATGGCGCTGGCGGCGGTAGCCGCCGGCGCGGATGGCATCATGGTGGAGGTCCATCCCCGACCGGAGGAGGCGCTCTCCGACGGCCCCCAGGCCCTCCTGCCGTCGCGGTTCCACCGGATGATGGCCGACCTCAGGAAGGTGGCCGAGGCGGTGGGGCGGACCGTTTAGGAAAAGGCGTTCGGCTGTTCGGCCGTTCGGCGGTACAGGAATCCATGGACAATCCGCATTCCCCATTCCGCATTCCGCATTCGGGAGAGCCGCTGTTCCGCAGGATGGCGGTGGTGGGCGTCGGCCTCATCGGCGGGAGTCTCGCCCTTGCGGCGAGAAAGGCGGGGCTGGTAGAGACCGTAGTGGGCGTCGAGACGGATCCCGTGCACCGCGAGATGGCCCTTGCCACAGGGGTGGTGGACCGGGTCACGGGGGTGCTGGCCGAGGGGCTGGCCCGCGCCGAGCTGGCGGTGCTGGCGGTGCCCGTGAACGAGATCGTGGGCCTGCTGCCCGAGGTGGCGCGCCAGGTGAACGGGGCCTGTCTGGTCACCGATGTGGGGAGCGTGAAGGGCCCGATCCTGGCCGCGGGGGACGCGGCCTTCCCCGATGGGCGCTTTGTGGCCGGCCATCCCATCGCGGGACGGGAGCGGTCCGGGCCGGCCGCGGCCCGGCCGGATCTCTTCGACCAGGCGAACTGGATCGCCACCCCGAGCGCCCGGACGGACGCCGGGGCCGTGGAACGCATCTCGGCCCTGTGGCGGGGCGTGGGGGCTTCGGTCGTCAGGATGGAGGCCGCCTGGCACGACGAGGTCTTGGCGACGGTCAGCCACCTGCCCCACCTCGTGGCCTATGCCCTGATGGATGCCGTCCTGGGGATGGAGCGGGGCGAGGAACGGCTGAAGTTCTCGGCGGGCGGCCTGCGGGATTTCACCCGGGTGGCCGCCAGCCATCCGAGGATGTGGCGCGACATTTTTCTCATGAATCGGGAGCAAATTCTTCGGGTCCTGGCCGCCTACCGCGAGTCGCTGGCTGGGCTGGAGGCCGCCATCCGGGACAGGGACGACGACACCCTGATCGCCCGCCTGGCACGGGCCCGAGCGGCCCGGGAGGAGATCCCCCATCGTCCGTGACTCGCTGAATCGCCGCGGGCCGGAGGTGGCGTTCCTGGTGGGCGTCTGCCTGCACCAGCAGGCGCGCTGGGAGGCCGAGGACTCGCTGGCCGAGCTGGAACAGCTTGCGCGGTCCGCCGGCGCCCGCGTGGCCGACACCACCCTGCAAGAGCGGGATCGCCTCGACCCCCGCTACCTCATCGGCAAGGGGAAGGCCACGGAGATCCGTGGTCTGTGCGCGGGTGTGGACCTCGTCATCGTGGATGAGGAGCTCTCCGGTTCGCAGCAGCGCAACCTGGAGCAGTTGCTGGGCCGGCGGGTGGTGGATCGGACCGGCCTGATCCTGGACATCTTCGCGCAGCGGGCGCAGAGCCGCGAGGGCAAGCTCCAGGTGGAACTGGCGCAGCTCGATTACCTGCTCCCGCGGCTGGCGGGGGCCTGGACCCACCTGGAACGGTTGGGCGGCGGTATCGGTACCCGGGGACCCGGCGAGACCCAGCTCGAGTCGGATCGGCGGCGGATCAAGACTCGCATGGCCAAGATCCGCCGGGACCTGGAGCAGGTGCGACGCCATCGCGCCCTGCTGCGCCGGCCGCGACGGAAAGTGCCCTTTCCCATCGTGGCGCTGGTGGGGTACACGAATGCGGGGAAGTCGTCGCTCTTGAATGCCCTGACCCATTCGGCCGTCGCCGTGCAGGATCAGTTGTTCGCCACGCTGGATCCGACGCTCCGTCGCCTGGCCCTGCCGGGAGGCCGGGTGGCGCTCCTCTCCGACACGGTCGGCTTCATCCGGAAGATTCCCCACCAACTTGTGGCCGCATTCCAGGCCACGCTGGAGGAGATCCAGGAAGCGGAGATCCTGCTCCACGTCGTGGACATCAGCCACCCCCATGCCCAGCTCCAGCAGACGGCGGTGGAAGCCGTGCTGGGCGACCTGGGGCTGGCGGATCGGCCCACCATCCTGGTCTTCAACAAGCTTGACCGCCTCGGGCGGTCCCCCTTCCAGTGGCGCCCGGGCGGCGGGCGCGTGGCCACATCGGCCAAGACCGGAGCGGGGCTGGAGGATCTGCGCCGCGAGATCGTGTGCTGCCTGAACGGTGGTGTCGCGGCGGAGGCGGCGACCGTCCGTGAAGCAGCCGGGGCCGCCACCGCGGGATGAGCGAGGGCACGTGCTGACCCTGGCCAACCGTTTGACGATCCTGCGAATCCTGATGACGCCCGTCATCACGGTCCTGCTCCTCTACCGGC
>JACQVO010000296.1 GCA_016209725.1 Candidatus Methylomirabilota bacterium
CACACACAGCACCTGACGCTGGCGGGAAACCGCGGTCAACTTCCGCCCCACGGTCTCGGCCGTGTGGCCGCCGATGCCCGCATCCACCTCGTCGAACACCAGGGTGGGCGTTTGATCCGCCGCCGCCAGGATCACCCGGATGGCCAGCATGATGCGGGACAGCTCCCCGCCCGACGCGATCTTGTGCAGAGGCTTCAGGGGTTCCCCCGGATTCGGAGAGATCAGGAACTCCACCTCGTCCATCCCGTGCGGCTGAAGCGCCGCCTCGCCGCCGCCCTCCGGAGCCACCCGCACCTCGAAGATGGCTCGGGCCATCCCCAGGGCCAGGATCTCGGCCAGGATTGCCTTCTGCAGCGCAGGGGCAGCCCGCCGGCGGGCCGCGGAGAGCCGCTCCGCGCATTCAGCGAGGTCGCGCTGGGCCGCCGTCAGCATCCGGTCCAGTTCCTCCAGGCGAGCCTCCGAGCGCTCCAGGCCGGCGAGTTCCGTCCGGGCCCGCTGCAGATGATCCAGCACCTCCCCGACGCTCCCGCCGTATTTCCGTTTGAGCTTGCCGATCTCGTGGAGCCGCGCATCGATCGTGTCCAGCCGCTCCGGATCGAACTCGATCCGGGCCCGGTAATCGCGCAGTCCCCGGGCGGCTTCCCGGAGGTGGACCCCCCCGGTCTCCAGGCTCTCCAGGACATCCCGGAGGCGCTGGTCGATGGCGGCCGCCTCGCGCACCAGGGCGGCGATGGCATGGAGACGCCCCAGGATCGCCTCATCGGACTCCTCCAGTCCTCCGTAGGCGGACTCCACGACCGAGAACAGGCGTTCGTGATTGCTCAGGATCGCGTGCTCGGCGGACAGCGCGTCTTCCTCGCCGGGTTCCAGCCGTGCGCCTTCGATCTCGCGCCGCTGGAACTCCAGGAGGGCCTGGCGCTGGGCTCGCTCCCGCTCCGCCAGGAGCAGCGCCTCTCGCTCGCGCCGCATGGCCTGCCAGTGCCCGAAGCGGTCCCGGTAGGCGCGGGCCTCCTCGCTCGCGCCGGCGTAGGCGTCCAGCAGATCCCGGTGGCGTCGGGGATCCAGGAGCGACTGCCCGGGATGCTGCCCGTGGATGTCCACCAGACACTCCGCCAACGCCCGGAGGGTTGCCACCGAGGCGAGCCGACCGTTGGCATAGGCCTTGGTTCTCCCGTCGCGGGAAAGCTGGCGCCGGAGGACCAGCAACTCCCCGGGCTCGACGCCGATGCCCTCTTCTTCCAGAAGCGCCGGGACGCGTGAACCCGCGCCGGCCTCAAAGGCGGCCTCCACCATCGCCTCGTCCGCCCCGGATCGCAGGAGCGTGTCGCTCCCACGGGCGCCCAGCACGAGCTGCAGGGCGTCGATCAGGATGGACTTGCCCGCCCCGGTCTCGCCCGTCAGCACATTCAGGCCGGGCACAAAGGTGACCGTCAGCTCCTCGATCACGGCCACATTCCTGATTGTCAATTCGCGGAGCATCCTGGCAGAGGATCCCTCGGACACGCGGACCGGTGGGCCGACCTAGCGTTCACCCCATTTGAGTTTGGTGCGGAGCAGCTCGAAGTAGTTCAGCTTGGGGGACTTGATGAGGGCGATGGTGCGGTCCGAGCGCTGCACAACGACCACATCGCGGTGGCGCAGGCCCACCCCCACCTGTCCGTCCACGGTGAGGTGGACGTCTTCTCCCGGCGAGCCCTGGATGATCTCGACCACGGCGGCATCCGGGACCACCAGCGGGCGATTGGTCAGGGTGTGGGGGCAGATCGGAATGATGACCAGGGCCGGCAGGGTCGGGTAGATGATGGGGCCGCCGGCGGCCAGGCAGTAGGCGGTGGAGCCGGTAGGCGTGCAGACGATCAGACCGTCGGCGCGGAAGGTGGCCACGTACTCGCCATTGACATGCGCCTCGAGATCCACGATGCGTGACAGCGCCGTCTTGGTGATCACGGCGTCGTTCAGCGCCTCGAAGCTCGCGATAACCTCGCTGCCGCGGAGAACCCGCGCGGTCAGGGTGAGCCGCCGGCTCACGGCAAACTGATCCCGCAGCACCGCTTCCAGGGTCGGGAAGAGCTCCTCCAGGGTGACCTCGGTGAGGAAACCCAGCCCGCCCAGGTTCACGCCCAGGATCGGCACCTCCCGGGGTCCGATCAGCCGGGCGACCGACAGGAGCGTCCCATCCCCGCCCAGGACGACCACGAGGTCGGCCCTGGCCGCCACCTCGGCCCGGGAAACGCCCGGCGCGGCTTCCGGACAGATCGTCGCCGCCTCCTCGTCCGCGACCACCTCGCAGCCCCGCGCACGCAACCAGGGCACCAGCGTCTTGAGGGCAGGCTCCGCTTCCGGCTTGTGCGGCTTGGCGACGATGCCGATGCGTTGCATGGGGATCCCTCAGCCTGCGTCCGGCCCGATGGCCTCCGCGATCATGGCCGGCGCGTTCCCCGCCGGCCCTGCCGTCGTGAGGTACAGCAGGAACTCCCGATTCCCCATGGGTCCCAGCAGGGGGGATGCCGTCACGCCCGAGAGGCGCAACGACAGCTCACCGGCCGCGCCCGCCAGGCGCTCCAGGACAGCCCGGTGCTGGGCCGGGTCGCGAACGACCCCCCGCTTCCCCACCTGCCCCTTGCCCACCTCGAACTGCGGCTTTGCCAGGGCCACGATCTCGTGGGGAAGCGCGAGGAGCCGGACGACGGCCGGCAGGACCAGGGTCAGGGAGATGAAGGAGACATCAATCGTCGCGAGATCGGGACGGGTCGGGAGCTGCGAGGAATCCAGAGTTCGGATGTTCGTGCGCTCCAGCACATGGACCCGAGGGTCCTGCCGCAGGCGTGGGGCCAACTGCCCATACCCGACGTCCACCGCGATCACCAGGCGCGCCCCCGCCTGTAGGAGGCAATCCGTGAATCCCCCTGTGGAGGCCCCGACGTCCAGGCATGCGCGCCCCCGGGGGTCCAGGCGGAAGACCGTCAGCGCGTGATGCAGCTTCACCCCGCCTCGGCTTACGAAGGGATGGGGGGGACCAAGGACCTCCAGCGGTGCCTCGGCCGGTAAGAGTGCCCCCGGCTTCCCAATTTGGCCTCCCGCCGTCCGGACCTTGCCTGCCAGGATCAGCCGCGAGGCGTCCTGCCGGCTGGCGCACAAGCCCCGCTCCACCAGCAGGAGATCAATCCGTCGTCGGCTCTGCGCGCCCACGTCACTCCCCACCCTCGCTCTGACAGCCCCCCGCCTCATTGGTTATTGGAAATTGGAAATTGGAAATTGGTCATAGATTCTCAGTGTCGGCGCTGTCCCACGAAATCCGCCAGGGCGGCCAGCGTGGCACCTTTCCCGTCCAGGGGCCGCAGCGCCTCCTTGGCCTCCTGCAAAAGATGCGCGGCCTGGCGCCGGGATTCCTCCATCCCCATGACCGCCGGATAGGTCGCCTTC
>JACQVO010000293.1 GCA_016209725.1 Candidatus Methylomirabilota bacterium
GTCCAACGCCGTCATGACCGCGAGCCTGGATCGAAGTGTTCCACTCTTCCGGCGCGCCCTTGCTCTGATCGCCCTCACCGTCGTGATCAGCGTGCTGTGGTTCCTCGGCGCCGATCGTCTGGGCGTCCCGGATGGCGGCCAGCCATTCTTGGTCGCGGCTCTCCAGGGGAACGTCCCGCAGGATGTGAAATGGCTGCCGGATGTCCGCGAGGAGGTTCTCCAGCGGTATGAACGGCTCACCCGGAAGGCCGGTGAGGCAGGTGCGACACTGATCATCTGGCCGGAGACGGCGATTCCATTTCTCCTTGGCGTGGATGCGCCTGTCCGTGAACGCGTGGAGGCTCTTGCGCGGCAGGGCGGGACTCACCTCCTCGTAGGCAGCCCAGATGCCGAGTTGGCCTCACCGCCCCGGTACTTTAACAGCGCCTTCCATCTCGCCCCGGATCGTGGCATCGTGGCGAAGTATGACAAGGTTCACCTGGTGCCCTTTGGCGAATACATCCCCCTGCGACCCATTCTGGGCTTCTTTGTGGATAAGCTCACCCAGGGGGCCATCGGCGACTTCCAGGCAGGGGGGGAGTACACCGTCTTCGATGGGGATGGGAAGCGGTTCGGAGTGACGATCAGCTACGAGGTTTACTTTCCGGCGCAGGTGCGGCGCTATGTCCAAGGGGGCGCGGACTTCCTTGTCAATATCACCAATGACGCCTGGTACGGGCGCACCGCGGCGCCGTATCAGCACCTGGCCATGGCAGTTTTCCGCGCGGTGGAGAACAATGCCTTCCTGGTCCGTTCCGCCAACACCGGCATTTCGGCCGTGGTCCATCCCAGGGGGCGCGTTCTCGCTGCCTCCAACCTCTTCGAGGAAGGAATCCTGGTCCAGACAATCCGAACACGGTCGGGGGACTCATTCTATACGCGCTACGGGGACGTGTTCGCCTGGCTTTCTCTCCTGGGAGGTGTGGCTGCCATTACGGCGAGGGCCTGCGTGGGGCGCCGGAAGGAATCCCGGGGGAACGCCGAGGACACCGGAAAGGATAAGGGTTCTGTCCATGCTGCCTGAGCCAGTCCAAACGGACGCAGGCAGCCGGCGCCGCCTCATCACGCGCCGCGTGATCTTGATCGCGCTGGGGATCCTCATCCTCACAGGGGCAATCGCGGTCTTTGCCGCCGTCCTCCTGGGGAGGCCGGGACCGGTGGCGGGCATTCCGGACGTGCTTGCTGGCCTCCCTCTCACTCACCGTCTCGATGGCGCGGAGGCGGCGCGGGAAATTGACAGGCTCCACGGGAAAACCATCCGCGTCAGGGCGGCGACCGTCGCCCACTACGAACGTCCCGGGAGCGTGGCCATGCTGTATGTGTCGGATGCCTACCTTGGCTTCCTGGCTGAGCGGCAGCTTCAGGCGATGACGGACGGGATGAAAAAGGGCGAAAGTCCCTTTGCTCCTCCCCGAGAGTTTCAGCAGGCCGGACAGAAAGTGTTCTGGACCTTGGGCCAAGGCCAGGCGCACTTCTTCTACCGGCAAGGAAGCAAGGTCATCTGGCTGGCGGCCGACGACCAAGTCGGGTTCCCATCGCTGGCCGCCACCCTCCGCACGTTCCGATAGCAAACCGCCCGACGCCATCGAACCCAAATAGTGCGCTTGAACCCGGTAAGGACCCAAGAGTACACGGCACTCTGTGGCAAGTCAGCGGTCGGGACCGGGCCCCGGCCGCCGACCGGCATCGCCTTACTTCTTGCTCACCGACAGGCACCCGCAGCCGCAGTCGGTGCTGGGCGGCCGCCGGGGCGCCTGACTCTTCTTGGTGACCCGCTTGCCCATCTTCCTCACCTCCTTCCGGTCAGGACTTTCTCCTGGGTGGTCGCTTGACCAGAGCGGTCACCGGGAGAATGGCGGTCTTCTGAGCTGGCCCATCCAGGCACGAGCAGTTCGCGCCGCCTCGCGCCGGTGCATGAGGCTGGCACAGGGATGCATAGCGCCCCCGCAGTTCCCGCTGGAGGGCCTGGAGGTCTTTGATCCGGCTCTCGATCTCGGCGAGCTGTGTGGCGATTAACTCCTTACCAGCCGAAGACAATATAGGTCTTCCAGTCGACTGGAATTGCAAGAGATTTTTTTGCTTGGCGTGACTGCAAGGCCTGTGGGGGGATCTCGTGGAAACAAACGGTATCCGGCTGACTCAGAGCCGTCACCTGCTGAGTCGCTGACGCATGAACCCAGGGTCGAGTCGCGCCCGGCTATCCCCGGGAGGGAGCCGGACGCCACTCGATGATGCGCACGGCGTTCACGACGACCAGCAGGGCGCTCGCCTCATGGATGATGGCCCCAAGGACGGGGGTCACGATCCCGACGCCAGCCAGCACCACGGCAAGGAAATTGATTGCGACGGAGAGGAGGACATTCTCCCGGATGACCCGCAGGGCCCGACGGGCCAAGGCCAGGACCTCGGGGACCCGAGCAAGGTCGCTGCTCATGAGGGCGATGTCGGCCGTCTCGATGGCCACGTCGGTTCCGGCGGCCCCCATGGCGATCCCGATGTCGGCCGCGGCCAGGGCGGGGGCATCGTTCACCCCGTCCCCCACCACCGCCACGCGGAGGCCGCGGCCCTGCATCTCCCGGACAATCGCGAGCTTGTCCTCCGGCAGCAGGCCGGCCCGATACCCGTCAACCCCGACCGCCCTGGCCATGGCCGCGGCTGCTTTCGGATTGTCCCCGGTGAGGAGCAGGATCTGGCTCACCCCCACCTGGCGAAGGGCCGAGATGACCTCGGCGACGCCGGGTCGCAGGGCATCCCGGAGGGCGACCCAGCCCGCGAGATGGCCATCGATGGTCACCGGCAGGACGGTCTTTCCCTCCCCCTCCAAGGCCTCGATCCGCACGCCGACGGTATCGAGCGGGCTGGCTCGTCCCGCCGTCCCGTCGGGCCGTCCGACGAAGATCCGCCGGCCGTCCACCAGAGCTTCGACGCCCACGCCGGGAACGATGCGCGATTCGCGAGGGTCCGGGGGCTCGACGCCACGGGCCGCTGCCTCCGCCACGATGGCGCGTCCCAGGGGGTGCTCGCTGAACTTTTCCGCCGCGGCCGCGAGCCACAACAGTTCGCGGTCGCCGTTCCCGGGTCCGGGTTCAACGGCGGGACCGGCCCCGTGAACGTTGGAAGTTGAAGGGGAGGCGATCACGTCGGTGACGACGGGCTCGCCCCGGGTCAGGGTCCCGGTCTTGTCAAAGGCCACCACATCCACCCGGCCGGCGGCCTCGAGCTGGGCACCTCCCTTGATGAGTACCGTCCGCCTGGCCGCGTTGCCGATGCCCGCGATGACCGCCGTCGGCGTGGCCAGGACCAGGGCGCAAGGGCAGAAGACGATGAGGACGGTGATGGCCCGCAGAACATCGGCCGTGAGGAAGTAGACGACGCCTGCAAGGGCGAAGGCGATGGGCGCGTAGAACTGGGCGTAGCGGTTGGCCAGGCGCTGCACGGGCGCGGTGCTCCGCTGGGCCTCCTCCACCAGCCGGATAATCTTCCCGAGAGTCGTGCCGCTCCCCACCTGGGTGGCTCGCACGTCGAGGGTGCCGGCCCGATTCAGGGTCCCGGCGAAGACCCGGTGGCCCGGCGTCTTTTCAACGGGGATGGACTCACCGGTAATCGAGCTCTGGTCCACGGCGGCCGCCCCCTCGATGACCAGGCCGTCCACGGGGACCATGCCGCCAGTTCGGACCCGGACGAGATCGCCCGCCCGGATCTCCTCCACGGAGACTGCTACCTCTGCATCCCCCCGGACGACCGTCGCCGTGGTGGGGACCCGGGCGAGGAGGGCCACCAGGGCCTTGCTGGCGCGGGCCACCGTCAACTGCTCCAGCAGGCCGCCGCCGAGGAGCATCACTGCCACGATGGCCCCCGCCTGGTACTCGCCCACGACGAGCGCCGCGAGGATCGCCGTGGAGACCAGGACGTCCACGGTGAGGTCCCGGGCCCAGAGGCCTCGGGCCGTGCTCCACCAGATGGGGAGTCCGGCGGTCACCGCAGCCAGGACGGCCATGCCCCGTTCGATGGGGGGAAATCCGAGCAGGAATGCCGCCCAACTGCCCAGGAGGATCGCCGTCCCGGCGAGGGTGGCGATTCCCTCCCAGGACCAGAGGACATCCCGGTACGTCTGGAAGAACGCCGTGGCACGACACGCGCAGCGGCGACAGCGGTTTCTGAACGGTCCGATCAAAGCCGATCTCCCTTATCGGAAGTAGCGTTCCAGGGCCGCTTCAAGGTCTGCGAGGGTCCGCCGGGCATCCCCCCGCTGGGCGGCATCCACGACGCAGTGGGCCAGGTGATCCGAAAGCACCAGTCGCCCTACTTGGTCCAGGGCGGCCCGGACGGCCGCAAGCTGGGTCAGAACGTCCGGACAGGAACGGCCCCGCTCCACCATGCCGCGGACGGCTGCCACGTGCCCCTCGATGCGGGCCAGGCGGTTCACGATCTGGCGGGTCTGTGTGTGCAGGGACTTCTTCATTGTTCGATCCCCCCTGGGGGGATACTGCCATAGCTGGGCCAGCCCGTCAACCCTGCGAGTGGAACGCTTCCGAGACGGGCTCCATGGACTCCAGGCAGCGGCTCCAAGGTGACGGCGGCGGCGGTCTGTGATCACAGAGCTTGACAGAGGGGTGAACGCCTGCAAGATCCTGGAGGTCTGCAACCCGCAGCGTGCCACCCAGGTGCTGACGGCGAACATGGGGGTGAACATGGCCCTCCCCTGCCGGATCTCTGTCTATCAGGAGGGAGGCAAGACAAGAATCGGCATGATCCGACCGACCGCATGATGCCGTGGGGCTGGGGAATGGGTGGCGGATGGGGCTTTGGCGTATTCGGGATGGTCTTCATGCTGGTCTTCTGGGTGCTCATCATCGCCGGGATCGTCCTGCTTGTGAGGTGGCTCGTCGAGCAGGGGAGGCCGGGAAGTGCCTCAGGCCCGGGCGGCGAGTCCGCCCTGGATATCCTGAAGAAGCGCTACGCCCGAGGCGAGATCGGCAAGGAGGAGTTCGAGGCCAAGAAGAAAGATCTGCTGTAGGCGCATGCGAGCACAGGGAGACGGTGTCATGGGAAAGGGATTTCCTGCTCTGGGCCTCGTTCAGACATCCGCTACGAGGCGCTGACCAAGGAGGAACATCGGCAGGGCGAAAAGACCCGGGA
>JACQVO010000291.1 GCA_016209725.1 Candidatus Methylomirabilota bacterium
ATTCCATGCTGGGCCGACGGACGGTCATGGCGTATTGCGTATGGCGTATGGTCAAGCCCCGAACCATAGGCCATACGCCGCCCCAGTCCCAATCCTGTACTGTTCACTTGGGCCGTCAGACCGCCCAAAATCCCCCCTCGCCCCCCGTTGCGAAAGGGGGGTTGGGGGGATTTGTTTGCATGCGACGTCAGCGTCGAACCCTAGGTGAACAGCATTGGCCTTAGCCCGGACCGAGTGAAAATCGATCAAGGACCGTATACACTGAACCGCTCGGGCGGAGCTCACTCTGCATCAGCTCGAACTGCGTGGCGGTGAATGTCCCGAACTTCTCCGCCTGAAACTCCTTCAGCGCGGCGAGGAGTTCCTCCGCATTCCTCGGCGATCGCACCCGGCCGAGCGTGAGATGGGCCGTGAAGCCCCGCCGCTCCTTGGCAAAGCCCACGCGGCCTAGGGCCGCCTCGATCTGCTGGGCCAGTCTGGTCAACGGCTCGGCCCCCTCTCCGACGCCGACCCACACCACCCGGGGAATTGGCCCGCCGAAGCTGCCGACGCCCGACAGCTCCATTGAGAAGGGGGCGCTCCCCTTCGACACCTCAGCCAGGGCCGGGCGGATCCGCTCCAGCCGCTTCTCCTCCGTCTCTCCCAGGAACTTCAGCGTTCCGTGGATATTCTCGGCCCGCACCCAGCTCACATCGGCCTGGGCGCGCCGCAGGCGATCCTGTACGGCCGCCAGCCGCTCGCGGATCTCTGGGGGAAGATTCAGTGCGACGAACAGTCTCATCTCGACCCGCTGACCAATATCGAATACCGAAAGTTAACCTCAATCCGAAATTACCAACCGCCAAGGACACCCAGCGAAAGCGCTGGGTACCCGGAACGCCAAGCGGAAATCGCTTCTTGGAACGAAAAGAACGATACTTCTGAAGGCCCCATAAGCACGTCTTTGGATTTCTCGAAGGTGAGATCGGAACATCCTATCCTTGGCGGCCTTGGCGTCATGGCGGTTCAAGGTTTTTCTCGGATCAGGGTTCATTGTCGAATGGAGAAGGACCGCGAGCCCGGCGGTGCCCTTCATCATTCGATATTCGGCGTTCGACACTCGATATTCGCCCTTCAACTCTCCGTGATGGCCACCCCCAGCAGATGCCGCCGGAGCATCTCCAACGCCATCTGCGCGGCGCGATACTTGATCAGCTCCCGCCCGCCGTGGAAGCGGTACTCGCGCGCCACATCCCCCCCGTCCCAGGCCAACGCGATGCAGACGAGGCCCACCGGCTTCTCGGGCGTGCCCCCCGTGGGGCCCGCAATGCCGGTCGTGGCCAGCCCGAAGGTGGCGCCACTCCCCCGGCGGATGCCGTCCGCCATGGCCCGGACGGCGGGCAGGCTGACGACGCCGGCATCCTGGATAATCGCCTTTGGGACGCCCAGGATCTGCTCCTTTGCCGCGTTGCTGTACACCACCACCCCCCGCTCGAAATACTCGGAGCTGCCGGAGATGTCTGTGAGGCGGTTCGCGATGAGGCCGCCGGTGCACGACTCGGCCACGGCAACGGTGGCCCTCCGCTCGCGCAAGAGCCGTCCCACCAAGGCCTCCAGCTTCTCATCGTCCCGGCCGAAGATCAGGGAGCCCAGGCGCTCGCGGATCTTCTCCTCGAGGTCATCCAGCATTCGGGTGATCTCGGCGGGGTCCTCCCCCTTGCAGGTCAGGCGCACGTGGATCTCGCCGGCGTGGGCCAGGACCCCGATCGTCGGATTGCGCATCTCGCGGAAGTAGTCCCCGATGGCATGGTCCACTTTGGACTCGCTGATCCCGCATGTCTTGAGGACGCGGGACACGATCCGGCTCCGGATGCCGAAGGCCTCTCGGATCCGGGGGATCACCTGTTCGGCGAGCATGGGCTTCATCTCTGCCGGAACACCGGGCATGCAGGCCAGGCACCGCCCACCGTCCCTCAGGAACAGGCCGGGAGCCGTCCCGTTCGGATTGTGGAGCACCTCGGCCCCCGCGGGGACCATCGCCTGCTTCCGGTTGTTCTCGGGCATGGGGATCTTGCGGTGGGCAAAACGCCGCTCGATGTGCGACAACACGGCCGGATCCAGTTGCAGCGGGCGCCCCAGAACGGCCGCCACAACATCGCGGGTCAGGTCGTCCTCGGTGGGTCCCAGTCCACCCGTGGTGAGGACGACGTCGGCGCGGCCCAGGGCCTGGCGCAGCGCCGCCTCGATCCGGCCGGCGTTATCCCCCACCGTGGTCTTGCAGAAGAGGTCAATCCCCGCCTCGGCCAGCCGCTGGGCGATCCAACCGGCGTTGGTGTCCACGATCTGCCCCAAGAGGAGCTCCGTGCCGATGGTCAGGATCTCGGTGCCCATGTCATCCCACCCAAGAACCTTTAACCGCCATGTCGCCAAGAACGCCAAGAGGGGCGGTATATCACGAAAGCACTATTCTCTTGCTTGGTTCGGCCTTGGCGTCCATGGCGTCTTGGCGGTTTAACTTTTTTTGGATCAGAGGAAGTCGAAGTTGACCTTCAGGAGCCACCACGCCACCCGGGCCAGGAGGCCCGCCGCCACATCGTCGGCCACCAGGCCGAACCCGCCGGGCAAACGCTCCAGTCGGGGGATGGGCGCTGGCTTCACAATGTCCATGAGGCGGAAGAGAAGGAAGGCGGCCCCCAGATCGTACAGGGTGGGGGGGAGGGCGATCGCGGCAACCCACATCCCCGCGATCTCGTCGATCACGATTTCCCGCGGATCCGGCCGGCCCAGCTCCCCCTGGACCCGCCCCCCAGCCCAGACCGCGAGCGTGACGAGCAGGACCGTGGCGCCGAGGTACGCTGGCCACGGCAGACGCAGGGCGGGGAGACACAGCGCCGCCCCCAAGAGGCTGCCGGCCGTCCCCGGCGCGACGCGGAAATGCCCGACGCCGCCTCCGGTGGCGAGCAGGCGCAGGGCCATGCCTTTCCCGGCGCCCGCCTCGGACGGGGCCGCGCGTACGCGATCCGCCATGGCTATCCCACCACCTCCAGGATATCGGCCGCGAGGTCGTGCTCGTACGCTTCCCGGACCCGCGCCCGGACGATCGTCCCCCCCGGCACCGCCGGTCCGCAGAGGTAGACCGTCCCGTCGACCTCCGGTGCGTGGGCCGCCGTCCGTCCGGACTGAAGGCCCGGGAATTCCGGCGCCGGGCCATCCACCATCACCTCTTGAACGCTCCCCAGCAGGGCCCGCCCCTTCGCCTCGGCGATCTGCGCCTGCGCCGCCATGAGGCGGGCCTGTCTCGCCTCGGCGATGCGCCGGGGTACCTTGGGGCCGAGGGCCGCCGCCGGAGTCCCCTCCTCGTCGGAGTAACAGAAGACCCCCACCCGGTCGAAGCGCATCCGTTCAACGAAGCGGAGGAGGCGCGAGAACTGCGCCGCTGTCTCGCCGGGGAAACCCGCGATGAGGGAGGTCCGGATTGTGATGTCGGGCACGACCTGCCGGATCCGCAGGAGCAGCCGCCCCAAGCTCCGCTCGTCGCCTCCGCGCCCCATGGCCTTGAGCATCGCCCCGTCACAGTGTTGGAGTGGCAGGTCCAGGTAGCGGCACAGCCGCGGCTCCGAGGCCAGCAGGCCGACGAGGTCGGGCGTGATCCGGGTGGGATACAGGTAGTGCAGGCGGATCCAGCGGAACGACGGGATGTCCAGCAGGCCATGGAGCAAATGCACCAGCCCGTGCGTCTCCCCACGATCCGCGCCGTAGTCGGTGGTCTCCTGGGAAACCAGGACGATCTCCCGGACCCCACCGGCCGCCAGCCGCCGCGCCTCCGCCAGGAGGTCCTCCCGAGTCCGCGACTGCATCCTTCCACGGATCCCGGGGATGGCGCAGAACGTACAGGAACGGTTGCAGCCTTCGGAGATCTTCAGGTACGCGATGTGTCCCGGCGTCAGGAGGCGGCGCGGGAGATCCGCCGTAACCAGCGCGGTATGACCCGTCACCCAGACCCGACGCCGGGCGGACCGGCGGAGGATCGCGGATGCG
>JACQVO010000295.1 GCA_016209725.1 Candidatus Methylomirabilota bacterium
CCTCGCCCAGGGGGTGCCCCCGGAGGACCTGGGATTCGAGGCACGCTGGGTGGCCCAGGCCTGGGGCTGCCCCTGCCCGCCGGAGACCCTGCTCCGTGCCGCCGCCAACATCCGGGTCCAGCAGGGACTCCGGGAGAAAGTGGACGAGGGCCTGCGCCGCGCCCGCGGGCTGCTGCCTCGCATCCTGGCCATTCTCCGGCGGCACAGTGTCCCGGAGGAGTTGGCCGCCCTCCCCATGGTGGAGTCCAGCTTCAACCCGCGGGCCCGGTCCAAGGCCGGCGCGGTGGGTCTCTGGCAGTTCATCCGGTCCACGGGCAGGCGCTACCTCACCATCTCGTCCAGGCGCGATGACCGCCGCGACCCGATCCGGGCCACGGAGGCCGCCGCGCGGCTGCTCAAGCACAACTACGAGGCCCTGGGGTCCTGGCCCCTGGCCATCATCGCCTACAACCACGGCAAAGAGGGGATCCTGGCGGCCCGGGCCGCCGT
Source organism: Candidatus Methylomirabilota bacterium (assembly GCA_016209725.1). Lineage (GTDB taxonomy): Bacteria > Methylomirabilota > Methylomirabilia > Methylomirabilales > 2-02-FULL-66-22 > 2-02-FULL-66-22. Next base: position 490 of record JACQVO010000295.1, read on the forward strand.
GGGCAGCAGCGCCATCGAGGAGATCATCGCCCGCTACGCGGGTCCCCGGTTCGGCTTCGCGTCCAGGAATTTCTACGCCGAATTCCTGGCCGCCCTGGAGATCGTTCATCCGGCCATCCGCGCTCAGACCCAATACAGCCGCAGCCTCAGGCGGCTACCCCGGCTCACGCGGGAAGGGTGAACCCCGTCCGGGCGGAGCTATTGGTCCCTTCTGGGCAAGATCCTGTGTTTCATGACGAAGTCCCGGCGTAGCCAGAGCCCAGACTGGATCTCATTCGACATTCATCATTCGGGTACCCTCTGGGTGTTCATTATTCGATATTCGCTCGAGGGTTCGTCCTGTTTGGTTCCGGCTACGCCGGGTTAGGGGGAGGGGAATCCGCCATGCCCATGCGAATCCTGGTGACCCTTGCCACGCTCCTCTTCGCGCTGGCACCGTTCGTGGGGGCCGCCGAACCGCCGGGAGAGCTGCGCGTGGCGATTCCCTGGACCCCGGAGAATCTCGATCCCACCATGAATCTTTCCTCCATCCGGGCGCAGGTCGGCGTGAGTCTTTTCGATTCGCTCGTGGGCCGGGATGCGCAGAACCGAATCGTCCCCGAATTGGCCGAATCGTGGAAGCTGCTGGACGACAACACGTGGCAGTTCCGGCTCCGCAAGGGAGTCGTGTTTCACAACGGCGAGCCCTTCAATGCCGAGGCCGTGCGCTTCACCGTGCAGCGCGTGCTGGACCCGAACCAGAAGTCCCCCAATCGGGCCAACATCGCCGAGATCGTCAAGGTCGAGGTCGTTGACGATTCCACCGTGAAGCTGGTCACGCGACAGCCCTACGCGCCCCTGGTCGAGGACGCCACCTGGGTCTTCCTGATGCAGCAGGTGGACATCTACGCCATGCGCGATCGCGTGGAGTGGACCCCGCGCCCCGACCAATGGATGCCCTTCCAGGGCGCCACGCTGAAGCAGGAACGGAACCGGGGGCAGTCCGCTCGATCCTCCAGAAACACGAATGCCGCGGCCGAAGGGACCCCGGCATCCTGCCCGTTCATTGCGCGACAGCTCACATGCCAGCTCGGACCAGTCCTTCTTTGGCATCCGCAAGATCCGGCCGTAACCGCAAGGCGCGACGGAAGCTTTCCCGCGCCCGTGCCGCATCGCCCAACCTAAGATAGCTCCACCCCAATCCGTTATGGAGGCCGTACCAGTTGGGCCGGGCCGTGATTCCCCTCGTGAACTGGTCTCGGGCCCTCTCGTACCTTCCGAGATAAAAGAGCGTCCAAGCCAAACGACTTCGGACCTCCTCCACGTCCTTCGTCGAGGTCTGAAGTGCGTTTCCCTCACCCTCGCGAGTCAGGCGCTCGAGATGTGGCAGGGCCTCGGCATACTGACCCAGCTCAAACAGGGAAAACGCGAGCCCTACCGCGGCATCGCGGTAGCGGGGGTCCAGGCCCAGGGCCTCTTGGGAGGCCTCCACTGCCAGGTGGTATCGGCCGACCCGATAGCGGCTCCGCCCCAGGCCATTGTATAACCCTTCCCATCTGGGCTGGCGGGCGATGGCCTGCCGGAAGTGGCGCGTGGCCTGGGTGTACTGGCCGGTTTGGTAATAGCTCCAGGCCAGATGGGCCTCCGCGTCATCAAAGGAACAGGCTGAGCGCCAGACTCAGCCCGAGGATCTGACTGATCCGGTTCTGCAACGCTCCAACCACGATGGGTCGCCTCCCGGATTATCGCCGAAGGGTCTTATTGGATGTCGTCGCCGAACCCGCCCCCGTCGCCGCGCTGCCGCTGGTGGTGCCGCCAGTGAGACCGGTCTCCTGATCCTCGGCCTCCGCCTCGCGGTCCCGGAAAGCCTGTTGTGCTTTATGGACGGCAGCGCTCACCGCCGGCCCTACCTGGGTACCGGCTGCCTTTGCCTCCGCCTTGGCTTGGTGGGCGGCGGCCGAGACCGCCTGGCCCAGGTTGCTGAATCCCGCCTCCTGCGCGGCTGCCTTACCGGCATGCGCGGTCGAGGTGGCTGCCTCGGAGACCGCGTTGCCAACGGCGCGGCCTGCGTGACCATGACCTTGCCCCGCTCCGCGTCCGGTGTCTTGACCTATGTCACCCCTCGAAGAGCCCGGTCCGTCCTGGCCTCGGCTATCGGCATGGCTCTCACCACGTCCCCCGTGGTCTGCACCGCGCCCGGCGCTATCCGAGCCGCGGGCACCGTCATTCCCGCCACGGCCCGCACCGGAGCCGCCTTGTCCGCCACCACCCCCTCCGCCACCTCCGCCACCTCCTCTTGCGTGAGCGATGCCGGGATCGGCGAGGCCAAATGGCAGGTGAAGGTCAGCTAGGAACGGCACGATGGCCAAGGCGAGAATAGGAACTGGCATCCATCCGAAGATCTTCCTCATGCTCATGGCATATTCCTCCTTCTTGCACGCTGGTGAGGCTTTTCGATTCCGATACTCTCCTGCGTCAGGAGTAGCAAGGTTCGTTCCAATTGTTCGAGCCAGATAAGTCTTAAGAATCAATATGTTCCAATCAATCGATGATGGGAAAATCCTGCGCTGGAAGAAAGTCTTACCGGAATATCCACCATTCTTCAATTGCTTCGCACGATCTTATCTCAACGAGTCCCGATCTTCAGCGCCCATCGGATCCTGAACGGAAGGCCCAGAATTTGTCCGCCCTTCGATGGTCCTTGCCGCTCACAATCGGCTCGCGAACAGGCAAGGGGGGCGGCACGACATGCATCTGTGAATCCACGCAAGACTCTGTGGAGCGCTGAATTTCAGCGTTGACACGGGATCGGGTTATATCAGACAATATGAGTCCGATTGTCGTCCCAAATTCCATGAGCGTCCCGCATCAAGGACGACGTTTTCGATCCATCGGGCGCGCGGTTCAAGGGAGGACCCCTTGGCCGAGGAGGGGAGCGATGCCTCTGGACGTTGAGGTGTTACGATCGGAAATCCGGAAGGTGTATGCCGACGTCGCTACCGACCCGGAGAAGGGATACCACTTCCACACCGGCCCGGTATATGCTCACGAGCGCCTGGGCTATCCCCAGGAACTCCTGGATCGGGTCCCGGCAGAGGTCAGCGCATCGTTTGCGGGTGTCGGCAACCCGTTCTCGCTGGGACCCATCCTTCCCGGTGAGGTCGTCCTGGACATCGGTTGCGGTGCCGGCATTGATTCCTTCATCGCCGCCGGCCTGGTGGGGTCCACCGGACAGGCCATCGGCCTCGACATGACAGATGCCATGCTGGAAAAGGCGACCACATGGCAGCAGCGCCTCGGGCTTCGGCAGTTTGAGTTCCGAAAGGGCTTAGCGGAGGAGATCCCTCTGGACGACAGTTCAGTGGACCTGGTCATCAGCAACGGGGTCATCAACCTGACCCCGGACAAGGCCAGGGTGTTCCGCGAGGTCCACCGCGTCTTGAAGCCCGGTGGTCGTCTCCAGGTCGCCGACATCACCGTGCAGAAGGAGATTCCAGCGGCCGCCAAGGAGGATGTCGCCATCTGGACCGCCTAAATCGGTGGCGCTCTCCTGGAGGGAGACTACCTGGAGGCGATCCGGTCGGCCGGCTTGATTGACGTGGAGATTGCCTGGCGAGGGCAGGTCTTCACCGGCGCCAGAGGCGAAGGGAAAGCGATCAAGTTTGGGACGGAGGGAGTGAACATCCGGGCAAGAAGGCCCTAGCAGTCCCCCCTCGAGTTCTGGGGCCACCGAGACCCGGGACCAACTCAATGGGAGATCTCACGATCGA
>JACQVO010000297.1 GCA_016209725.1 Candidatus Methylomirabilota bacterium
CCCCGGATTTCCAGACCGCTTGCCTCCGGATTCATTACAGGTCCTTTGCTCGGCGTGGTCATGGGCTACCCGATTCGGCCGGCCGCCGCAATCTCCCCGATGGGAGGAGCGGGCTAGTCTATCCGGTACAGGAAAATCGAGTAGCCGATCTTGGCAACCGGTTCCTGTCGGAGAAAATCTGCAAAGTAATTCTTGTCGAGACCAAAGGCGCGGAATTGGAATCCCTGAAGATTCGTTGCACTGATGGCAACGTAGGGAGTCAATCCCTTGTCGATCGTCGGGGGACGATAGCCCGGCAGGTAGTGATAGGCGATTCGGTAGTAGTCCGGGCTGGCCGTACCGAAGTAACTGAGCCAGACCCGATCGATTCCATGCCCGTCCATGTAGCGCTTGAGACCTTTCAGATCCTGCCCCCAATCCAGGTTGGAATCAACCAGATATTTGTAGCCGTTCCGTGGTCCCCCGGCGATCTCGTTGAAGTAGGCCAAGTAGTGGGGAAAAACCGCAACCGAGGATACCACGTACCAGGCGGCCAGCGCCGCCAAGCTCGCCTTGATATAGACCCGCTGCTGCCTTGCCCAGGGGACCAGCGACCCGGCCATCACGAATAGAAACGGATAGACCGGCAGAATGTGCCTGTGGCCGATATTGATCCGGCTGGCGCACGCAATGCCGAAGTAGACGACCACCGGTACGAGCAGACACCAAATCCCGACAGGGTCCCGCCGCCAGAGGGGTCGGAGGGCAAGAGGCACCACCAGCAGGAGGAGCAGTAAGGGCAGTGGAGTCTTGAGAACAAAAGTGACGATAAAATAGTACCACCATCCGGTGGTTGAAAACTTGCCCAGCATGAATGTCAGGCGCGGCAGGGAAGGGGGAACCGTGAGGAAGCCGAAGAGATACGCCTCCGGCAGGAGCCGCAGATCCCGGATCCACACCATGGCCCGCCTCATCCAACCTTGCGCAGGCAGAACCTGATCCCACGTCCCCTGGTAGACCTGTCCCGGCAGCGTGATCCCTTCGAAGCGGAACCGGTAGGCTGCCCAGATCGTGACATACGCCACGAGTCCCATCCCCACCATGGCCGCGGCCAGGATGACCACTTTCCTGGTCCGGGTGGCCACGGGAGGAAAGGAAGAGCCCGTCAGACCCACGTGGATCGTATGGTGTGTGAAGACGACCCCGACTCCCAACAGAAAGAGCATGGGGAAAAGCGGAAGCGTGGAGAACTTCGTGATCAAGGCCAGCCCGAGGGAGAACCCGGCCAGGATGAGGCGGGGGATCGAAACACGGTGCAACAATCGGCAGAAGCTGAAGATGGCGAGGCACAGGAAGGCGGTGGCCCCGACGTCCGTGTTCACCAACGGCGCATGCGCAAGGATGTTCGGCTCGAAGCTGTACAAGAGGACAGCAAAGACGGCGGCGGCTCGGCCGAAGAGGCGCCTGGTCCAGAAGAAAATGACCCATCCGAGCAGAACCGCAAGAGGGAGCATCGCCACGCGCCCGAGGAACAAGAGGCGATCGGCATCGTTCTCTTCATAGAGAAACCGGATGCCGTCCCGATAATTGACGAAGGGTCTCTCCAGGGAGGGCATCTTGACGTCGGTAAACAGGAGGGGGACGGCGCCCAGCATCTTGGCCAGGGGGGGATGTGCCGGGTTGAAACCGTAGTCGCCGAATCTCAGATGCAGATAGCCGGCCGGCAAATGGACGGTCTCATCGAAGGTTGCCGCCTTCTCCCTGATGCTGAGGATGGTTTGGGTGAGAAGGAGGACAGAGAAAAAGAGGAGGATCACCCAGTCCGGGAGCCGTGAGACCAGGAATCTCGCCGGCTTCTCTCCAGCCTGCCTGCTTGCTGTCACTCCAGTCTCGGCCCTTCAGTCATTGTCCACGGTCGGGGGCGAGAGCCAACGCCGGGGAGGGTCCGGCTCGGAGGGGGCAAGCAGAACCTCATCGCCGCCCCGACCTCCGGCATCCCCGCGCAACACCCATCTGTCCAGAGGAGTTGTCCGGGATAGGCTATCGAAAAGCCTTGCCGCATGTCAATAGGCCTCCCCACGAGTCGCCGAAGCCGGTCGTCCGCGCCGCAGGGAACCGCCCGGGAGACATGCTGCCGCGTCGAGGGTGGAGAAACCTCTTGACGCGCCGTGGCCGACCCGCCTAGGCTTCCCCCTCGTGCGCGGCCGGCCCGAATCCGGCGTGCCATCCTGAAAGGAGGACCTCCCGTGCAGCTCAAGCTCTTCGACAGGAAACTGGTGGATCTCGCCCACCTGGAGGCGGACATCAATCAGTGGCTGGCGGCCAACCCGAAGCTGGTCACCATTCAACGGGATTTCCACGTCTACCACAACCACACGACCCGCGAGGAGTCCGTGCTGGTCGCCATGTGGTATGAACCGAAGAGTGGTCTCTAACGATGGAGGTCGGCGGCGAGAAGGTCGCGGCGGGAGATCACAGGGACGAATGGAAAGGCAGGGGAAGAGGAGACGCCGGACGGCCCTTCGCAGAGGAGAGCCCGGGGCACTTCCGTGCCGGGCTGCCCTCCCCGACAACCATCTCGTACATCGTGTCCCTGTGCGCCCTGTGGGGGGGAAACATGGTGGCGATGAAGGTCGGCCTCCAGGGCGTCCCGCCCTTGAGCGCCGCCGGCTTCCGGTTCCTGCTGGCCAGCGTGTCGGTCCTGCTCTTCGCGCTCGTCCGCCGGGTGCGCCTGACCGTGGACAGGGGACTCTGGCCTCATTTCCTGGCCCTGGGCGCCCTCTTTGTCGCCCAGCACAGCGTGTTCTTCCTCGGCCTCAATCTCACCTCGGCCAGCCGGTCGGCCGTCTTCCTGTTCACGCAGCCTGTCTTCACCGTCCTTCTGGCCCACTTCCTGGTGCCCGGGGAACGCCTGACTCCGGCGCGAGCCGGGGGGATCCTCATCTCCCTCGTGGGACTCCTGCTGGTGTTCGGCGAACGCCTGGCCGGGGGGAGTCGGACAACGCTCTTCGGGGACACCCTGGTGACGGCCTCGGCGGTGGCCTGGGCCCTCCAGAGCGTCTACATGAAGCGCCTGGTCGCCCGGGTGAACCCCTTCGTCCTCACGCTGTCCCAGATGGTCGTGGCCCTCCCGTGGTTCTTCCTCGGAAACCTGCTCTTCGAGCCCCGCCTGGTCAACCGCCTGGATTCCCGGATTGTCCTGGCCTTTCTCTACCAGGGGTGCATCATCGCCGGCCTCACCTTCGTGGCCTGGACCGCCCTCATGCGTCGGCACCAGATCGGGCAACTCTCCGCCTTCATCTTCCTCACGCCGATCTTCGGCGTCTTCCTGAGCTGGCTCCTGCTGGGTGAGGCGATCACGCTCCCGCTCTTCGCCGGGCTCGTCCTGGTGACCGCCGGGATCGCCGTGGTCAACCGCCCCGCCTGACCCAGGCGGGGCGGAATGTGAAATGAAAAACCGACAATGCAAAACCGGCCATCCGTCATTGGCCGGTCGTCGGTTGCCTGCCTGTGCGTTGCACGCAGGCAGGTCCGTGGTCAGTTTTCAATTGGTTATCGCCGCTAGCGGGGATCCAGGGCGTCCCGCAGCCCCTCGCCCAGGAGGTTGTAGGCCAGGACCGTCACCAGGATGGCCATGCCGGGGAAGACCGACAGCCACCAGGCGATCTCGATGTTGGCCCGTCCCTCGTTCAGGATATTCCCCCAGCTCGGCGTCGGCGGCTGAACCCCGAGACCGAGGAAGGAGAGGCCCGACTCCGCCAGGATGGCGCCGGCCACGCCCAGCGTGGCGGAGACCAGGACCGGGACCAGGGCGTTGGGGAGGATGTGGCGGAACATGATGCGGCGATCCAGCGCGCCCAGGGCGCGGGCGCTCAGGACGAATTCCCGTTCCTTCAGGCTGAGGATCTCGCCCCGGACCAGCCGGGCGAGGCCCATCCAGCCCGTCAGTCCGATGACGGCCATGATGATCCAGATGCTCGGGCGCAGGAGCGCGATCAGGGTGAGCAGCAGGAAAAGCCGGGGGAAATTCAGCATCAGGTCCACGAACCGCATGAGCAACTCGTCCACCCGCCCACCGTAGTAGGCCGCCACGCTCCCGATCACCGTCCCCACCACGACGGCGATCCCCACCGAGACGAACCCCACCGCCATGGAGATGCGCGCCCCGTACAGCATCCGGCTGAGGACATCGCGGCCGATCTGGTCCGTGCCGAGCCAGTGGGCGAAACTGGGGGCGAGCAGGATCTGCTTGACGTCGTACGCCGACGGGTCGTACGGCGCCAGCCACTGGGCCAGGAGGGCGGCCAGGCTCAGGACCAGCACGACCGCCCCGCCGGCGAGGGCCAGTTGGTTCCGCCGGAACTGTCGCCAGAAGACGGTCTCCCGGAAGTGTCGGCGTGGCAATGGCACGTGGCCGTTCACCACCAGATGTCCCCCTCCCCAGCCGCTTCCGGACGCCCGCACGCTACCGCCCCTCCTTCCCGGACACTCGGATGCGCGGATCCACCAGGCCGTAGGAGACATCGGCCAGGATATTCCCCAGGAGCGATAGGCTGGCCCCGATGACCACCAGGGCCATGAGCACCGGTTCGTCCCGGGAGAAAGCGCTCTGGACGAACAGTTGGCCCATCCCGGGAATGGCGAAGACCGTCTCGATGAACACGCTGCCGCCGAGGAGCCCGGGGATCATCAGGCCCAGGAGCGTGACCACGGGGATGACCGCGTTGCGCACCCCGTGATTGTAGATCACATCCCGTTCGGGCAGGCCCTTGGCTCTCGCCGTCCGGATGTAGTCCTGGCGGATGACCTCCAGGAGGCTCCCCCGCATCAGGCGCGAGAGGTACGCCAGGCCGCCGAAGGACGCCACCAGGATCGGCAGGATCAGATGGGAGAGGAGGTCCCAGATCTGCGCCCAGAAGGCGAGGTACTCGAAATTCAGGGATCGCAGGCCCGAGATCGGCAGCCAACCCAGTTGCACGCCGAACAGGATCATGAGCAGGAGCGCCAGCCAGAAGTCCGGCGTGGCGAACCCGACGAAGACGAAGAGGGTCATGGACTTGTCAAAGGTGGAGTACTGCCGCGTGGCCGACAGGATCCCCAGGGGCACGGCGACGGAGAAGATGATGATCAGCTCCAGGATGTTCAGGCCCAAGGTGATGGGGATCCGCTCCGCGATCTTGTCCAGCACTGCCCGCCCGTCGGGACTGTAGGACCGGCCGAAGTCCAGCCGCGCCACGCGCCAGAGCCAGCGTCCGAACTGCACATAGATCGGCCTGTCCAGGCCGTACAGTTGGCGCAGCGTTTCCCGCTGGGCGCCCGTGGCCCGCATCTGGAGGTCCTGCTGGACGATGGTGGGCTCCCCCGGCGCCAGCTTCAGCATCACGAAGGACAGGCACAGGATCCCCAGGAGCAGCGGGATGGAGATGAGCAGGCGCCGGATCAGGTAGGCGAGCATGGCGCGTCCTCAGCGGGTATACCGCTGAAGGTTGGCGGGGACGTACCACTTGGTGAAGTTGTAGCTGATCCCCGCCGGAGCGGGTTGAATGCCCCGCACGCGGCCCGACACCACCGGCAGGGCGTCCGGGACGTAGAGAAAGACCACCGGCTGCTCCTCCGCCATGACGTCCTGGAGTTCGCCGTAGATGGCCTTCCGTTTGGCCTCAGCGAAGGTGCGCCGCCCCGCCTCCAGGAGCGCGTCCACCTTGGGATTCTTGTAGGAGAAGTGGTTCAGCTCGTCCGGCCCCGTCTTACTGGAGTGCCAGATGTCGTACTGGTCCGGGTCCAGGCCCAGCCCCCACCCCAGGATGATCGCCTCGAAATCCTTCTTCTTGACAAAGGTGTTGATGAACGCCGCCCACTCCACCACGTGGATCTTCACGTCGATGCCGACGGCCCGCAGCCGCCGCTGGATGATCTCGGCCGTCTGCTGCCGCACCAGGTTCCCCTGGTTGGTCCGGATGGTGAAACTGAACGGCGTCCCGTCCCGGTCCAGGATGCCGTCCCCGTCGGTATCCTGCCAGCCCACCTCGGCCAGGAGGGCCTTGGCCCGTTCCGGGTCGAACGGATAGCTCTTCACGTCCTCTTTGTACCACCAGGTGCCCGGCTTGTACGTCCCCACGGCCGGCCGGCCCAGGCCGAGCAGCACCCCGTCGATGATCTCCTGCCGGTCGATGGCATACGCCATGGCCTGGCGGACGCGCTTGTCCTGGAAGCGGGGATCCAGCAGGTTGAATCCCAGGTAGGCGTACCCGTTGGCCAGGTATCGGTAACGGTTGAACCCCTTGCGGAAGGCCGGGTAGTCGGTCTGCCGCCGGTACTGGATCGGCGTCAAACCGGCCAGGTCGATATTCTTGGCCTTCAGCTCCAGGAAGATGGTGGACTGGTCGGGGATGATCCGGTAGACCACCCGCTTGAGGAACGGGCGGCCCTCGAAATAGGCGGGGTTGGCCTCCAGGACGATCTTTTCTCCGGTCTTCCACTCGCCGAACATGTATGGGCCGCTGCCGATGGGGTGCCGGTTCTGCTGCGTCGTGCGCAGGTCCACCCCTGCCTTCCAGGCGGGCTCCAGAATGTGCCGCGGGAGGATCCAGATCCCCCAGGAGAGGAGCGCCGGCGAATAGGGCTGCTCATAGGTCACCCGGAAGGTGTAGCGGTCCACCACCTCGGCCTGCCGGATCTGCCGGAAAGACTCGCCATAGGCCGTCGGCGTCTTCGGGTCAACCATGTAGCGGTAGGTGAAGTCCACGTCTTGCGCGGTGACCTCTTCCCCGTCGTGCCACCTCACCCCCTTCCGCAGGTGGAAGGTGATGGTCATCTCGTCTTTGGAGATCTCCCATCGCTCCGCCAGCTCGCCCTCCAGCCGCAGCTCCTTGTCGGTTCGGACCAGATTGGAGTAGATCAGGTTCCCGATCTCGTGGGAGGCCGAGTCGCTGGTGATGTTGGGGATGAGGCCGCTGATATCCCCGATCGAGGCTTCGACGAGGGTATCGCCGTAGGCCGGGCCCCCTTCTGCGGTGGCCGGCTCCGCCGCCGTCTCCGTGCGGCCGCACGCCCCCAGGGGAACCAGGGCGAGCAGCGCCAGTACGGCGAGGAAGCCGGATGTGCGCGGAGGCTGGCAGCGCGGCCGGGCTGGTCTGACCACTACTTCGCCGGGGCCGCCGGGGCCGGGGCTGGCGGCGCCTGGGTTGCCGGTGGGGGCGCGGCAGGTGCCGGAGCGGTCTGCGCCGGCTGGGGGCGATCCTCCCCGACCACCGTGGAGGTTACCCGCTGTGCGGCCAGGATCGTCAGGCCCAGCGAGGTCAGCATGAACAGGACGGCCAGGGCACTGGTGAGCTTCGACAGGAACGTGGCGGCCCCGCGTCCCCCGAACACCGTCTGGCTCGACCCCCCGCCGAAGGCGGCGCCGATGTCCGCGCCCTTGCCGCCCTGCAACAACACGATCAGGATCATGCCCAGGGTCACCAGGAGATGGAAGATCGAAAGCGCGATGTACATGCACCCTCCCCGCCGACACAGGTGAGGGGCGGAGCGCCGCTCCGCCCCCGGTCTATCCGCGAAACTTCACGATCCGGGCGAAGGACGCCGGGTCCAGGCTGGCCCCGCCCACCAGGCCGCCGTCCACGTCCGGCTGCGCCATCAAGGCGGCGACGTTGTCCGGCTTCACGCTGCCGCCACAGAGGATGCGGAGGCGCGCCGCCGCGTCCCCGCCCGCCACCTCCGCCACCAACCCGCGGAGGAAGGTGTGGGCCTCCTGGGCCTGGTCCGGCGTGGCCGTGCGTCCGGTGCCGATGGCCCAGACCGGCTCATAGGCGATCACGAGCCTGGCCGACGTCAGGTGGCGGGCGAACCCGCCCCGCAGCTGCCGTTCCAGGACGGTCAGCGTTTGCCCCGCCTCCCGTTCCTGCAGCGTTTCCCCCAGGCACCCGATACAGGTGAGGCCGTGGGCCAGCACGGCCTCGACCTTCCGATCCACCGTGGCGTCGGTCTCACCGAAGTACTGCCGGCGCTCCGAGTGGCCCACGATGGCGTGGCGGCATCCCAGGTCGGCCAGCATGGGCGCCGCCACCTCTCCGGTGAAGGCCCCTTCCTTCTCCCAGTGACAGTCTTGGGCCCCGATGGCGATGCGCGAGCCGCGCGCCGCCTCCAGGGCGGCGGCCAGCGCCGTGAAAGGCGGGCACACCACCACATCCACATCGGCCACGTCGGCCACGTCGGCCCGCAGGGCCCGGATCACCTCCGCCGCCTCGCGGGCCGTCTTGTACATCTTCCAGTTGCCGGCCATCAGGGGCACGCGCATTAGAGGCTCCGTCGCATTCTGAATGAGGTCAGGGGGCGAATCGGGGAACCGGAGAGTCGGAGAACCGGGGATGGAATACCAAGCGACCCCCTCCCCGATTCACCGTTTCCCCGATTCACCGTTTCACTTCTTGTCCGTCAGCGCGGCGACCCCGGGCAAGTCGATCCCCTCCAGGAATTCCAGCGAGGCGCCGCCGCCGGTGGAGATGTGGCTCATCTTGTCCGCCACCCCCGCTTGGGTCACCGCCGCCACCGAGTCCCCTCCGCCCACGATGGAGGTCGCGCCCGAGATCGCGATCGCGCGGGCCACGGCAAAGGTCCCCTCCCGGAAGGGGGGCAGTTCGAACACGCCCATGGGGCCGTTCCAGACCAGCGTCCTGGCCCCGCGAATCACCGTGGCGAAGGCCTCGCGCGCCTTGGGGCCGATGTCCAGTCCCATCCATCCGGCGGGAATGGCGGTGCTGTCCGCGGTCCGCGTGGGGGCCGTCGCCTCCGCCTTTTCGGCGATGACGTGGTCCATGGGCAGCAGGAACGTGACACCCGTGGCCCGCGCCCGGTCCAGGATCTCCCGGGCCACGTCCAACTTGTCCGCCTCCAGGAGCGAGGCGCCCACGTCCATCCCCTGCGCCTTCAGGAAGGTGTAGGCCATCCCGCCGCCCACCAGGAGCGCGTCCACCTTGGTCACCAGATGCTTCAACACCCCGATCTTGTCGGACACCTTAGCCCCGCCCAGGACCGCCACGAATGGCCGGGCCGGATCGGCCACGGCGCGCCCGAGATACTCCAGCTCTTTGGCCATGAGGAAGCCGGCGGCCGAGAGCGGAACGAACTTCGTCACCCCCACGGTGGAGGCGTGGGCCCGGTGGGCCGTGCCGAAGGCGTCATTGACGAACACGTCGCACAGTTCCGCCAGCGCCCGGCTCATCGCCTCGTCATTCTTCTCGTCCCCGGCGTGGAATCGGCAGTTCTCCAGCATCAGAGCCTGCCCCGGCCGCAGGGCCGCCGCGGCCGCCTTCACCGCATCCCCCATGCAGTCGGGCGCCACGGCCACCGGCTGCCCCAGCAGTTGGGACAAGCGCGCGGCCACGGGGGCCAGACTCAGGGCGGGGACCACCTTGCCCTTGGGCCGACCCAGGTGCGAAATCAGCAGCAGCTTGGCCCCCTGCCCCAAGGCGTGACGGATGGTGGGAAGCGCCGCCCGGATCCGGGTGTCGTCGGTGACCTCCTGCCGCTCGCTCAACGGGACGTTGAAGTCCACGCGGAGGAGCACGCGCTTCCCTTTCAGGTCGAGATCGGCGATCGAGACTTTGGCCATGCTGACACCCCCAGACCTGACCGGGCAACTCGGCAATCAGGCAACGTGGCGACCGGGAAGATCCTGATCGCCGGATCGCCAGATTGCCCGATCGCCACGGTTTGCCCTGGTAGCCCGCCGACCGCCCTCCCCCCGATCAGGCACGGGGATGGTGGCTGCCGCACCCCCGGCGCGCCCCCGTCAAAGCGACAAGGCGACCGCCTTCAGGCACAGCCGCCTCGGCGGTCGCCTCCTGTCCCGCGCGGGTTCCCCCGGACGCGTTCGGGGCGATCCGTCCCGCATCCGCCCGCTACAAGCCCTTGGCGATGAACTTGATCAGATCGCGCACCCGGCAGGAATAGCCCCACTCGTTATCGTACCAGGCCAGGACCTTCACCATGGTCCCGTCCATGACCGAGGTCGAGGGGCCATCCACGATCGAGGACAGCGCGTTCCCGTTGAAATCCACGGAGACCAGCGGCTCCTCCGAGAAGCCCAGGATCCCCTGCAGCTCCCCCTCGGCCGCCTTGCGCAGGGCGTTGTTGACCTCTTCCACGCTGGCGACCTTCTCCGTCTCGGCCACCAGATCGACCAGGGAGACATTGGGGGTGGGCACGCGGATGGCCAGGCCGTGCATCTTGCCCTTGAGTTCGGGCAGGACCAGGCCCACCGCCTTGGCCGCGCCGGTGCTCGTCGGGATCATGGACATGGCGGCGGCTCGGGCCCGGCGCAGGTCCTTGTGGGGCAGATCCAGGATCTGCTGGTCGTTGGTGTACGAGTGGATCGTGGTCATGAACCCATGCTTGATGCCGAAGGTCTTCAGGACCACCTTGGCCACCGGAGCCAGGCAGTTGGTGGTGCAGGACGCATTGGAGATGATGTGGTGCTTCGCCGGGTCGTAGCGGCCTTCGTTCACCCCCAGGACGATGGTGATGTCCTCTTCCTTGGCGGGGGCCGAGATGACCACTTTCCGGGCGCCGGCCTCCAGATGCTTGCCGGCGCCGGCGCGGTCGGTGAAGCGGCCCGTGGATTCGACCACGATCTGCACGCCCAAATCCCTCCAGGGCAGGGCGGCGGGATCCTTGCTGGCGAAGACCTTGACCGTCCCGCCGTTCACCGCCAAGGCGTTGTCTTTCGCCTCCACCGTGCCGCGGAAGGGCCCGTGCACCGAGTCGTACTTCAGCAGGTGCCCCAGGGTCCTGGCGTCGGTGATATCGTTCACCGCCACGATCTCCAGTGCGGGATCCTGGCAGGCCGCACGGAAGAAGTTGCGCCCGATCCGACCGAAACCGTTGACGCCAACGCGCGTTGCCATGCGTGTCCTCCTCGCCCCCGATCCGTCCGAGATGCCGGTTCGGCGCCGGCCGGATCAACACCGCAGGGGTGGGCCAGCGCCGACGCGCTGCCTCGGCTCCGTCCGGGCCGATCGAGGCGTGCCATGATGTGGGAAAGAGACCAAGCCCGCGTCCACTGCGGGATTCTGGAACCTCCAGAGCGGACGTGATCCTAGTGCAACGAGGCGCAATTGTCAAAGGGTATCGGGCGGCTGTCCGGTGGAGTGGACCTGCTTTTCCAGGAGGACGCCAACCTCAGCGGCGCCGGCCCGCAGTCCACGGGCCGGGTCGCGGCCATCACTCCACTCGCGCCAGCGTGAGGACGCCAACCTCAGCGGCGCCGGCCCGCAGTAATGTCTCCGCACAGGCGTCGGCCGTCGCTCCGGTGGTGAAGACATCGTCCACCAAGAGGAGCCGCCGGCCTGCCAGCCCGGCCTCCGTCGCCACGCCGAAGGCGTCACGAACGTTCCTGCGGCGGGCATCGAAATCGCCCTGCTGGAGGGGCGTGGCCCGCAGCCGGGTGAGCGCACGGGCGAGCACCGGGAGCCCGTGACGTCCTCCCACGGCCCGTGCCAGCACCGCCGCCTGGTTGAACCCCCGCCGCCAGCGCCGAGCCCAGTGGAGCGGCACCGGGACGACCCCATCCCACTCCCGCAGGGAGAGGTACGTGGGGGCCTCCTCGGCCAGGAGCCGGCCCAGCTCCCGCAGCAGGGGGAGGCGACGGCCGTGCTTCGCCAACAGGATGGCGGCGCGGGCGATGCCCTCGTCCCGGTAGCGCAATGCCGCCCGGGCCAGCCGGAAATGATCCCGGGTCTCCCGGCACCGCTGGCACAGGGGGGCTTCCGTCCCCCCGGCTGCGGCAGAACTGGGGAACGGCCAGCCGCAACGGGCGCAGCCCTCGGTCGGCATCCGCTCCAGCCGAGTCCAGCAACGCCCGCAGAGATCGCTCACGCGGTCGAGGTCCAGGCGTCCCGCGCACACCGGGCAGGGGGTGGGGAAGATGAGGTGGAGGCAGGCGGCGAGCACGTCCCGCGGCGCGAGCCGATCCGGCGGTGGGTCAGCGGGGGACATTGGCGGACGGCGGCCCGGTCCCGCGGGCGCCGCTCACAGAGCGATCCAGCTCCTGCAGCAAGGCGGCCACCGAGGGGAAACGCCTGGAGGGCTCCTTCACCATGGTTTTCAGAACGATAGCATCCAGCCAGACCGGGACCCGCGGGTTCCGCTCCCGCGGGCTCACGGCCGGCGTGTGGATGTGGTGGTACAGGACATCCCCCTCCACGAAGGGCGGCCGCCCCGTGAGCATGCGATAGAGCGTGCAGCCCAGGGAGTACTGGTCCGAGAGGGCCGAGATCTCCTCGCCCAGGATCTGCTCCGGCGCCATGTAGAACGGGGTCCCCCGCACGGCGGACACCCTGGCCATGGCCTCGGTGATCACCGCCGCCAGGCCGAAGTCCATGAGTTTCACCGCCCCGGCCGAGGTGATCATCATGTTGGCCGGCTTGACATCCCGGTGCACGATATTGTGGCTGTGGGCATGGGCCAGCCCCAGGCAGGCCTGGCGGAAGATCGCCAGTGCCCACGGCAGGGGGAGGACGGAGGTCTCGTCGAGGATCTGCTGGAGCGAGCGGCCCTCCACGTACTCCATGGCAATGTAGACCTCGTCGGCGGACTGGCCGGCATCGTAGATGGTCACGATATTCGGGTGCTGCAAGGAGGCGGCGATGCGCGCCTCCCGCAGGAAGTAGTCCAGGGATTTCGGATCCTCGCGGATGGCGTCGGGCAGCACCTTGTACGCCACCGGACGCTGCAGGACCTGGTCCTCCGCGTGGTACACGATCCCCATGCCCCCCCGGCCCAACTCCTTCACGATGCGGTAGCGGATGCGGGCCGGCGAGGGCACGATCTGGGTGACCTCACTGCCCGACCCTCCCTGGCCGGAGTGGCTCAGGCGCCCCCGCAGGTCGGCGACCCGCGCCTGGACGTCCCGATAGGCGATTTGCTCCGCCATCACTTTCTCGAAGAGGGAAAGCGCCTTCCGCAGATCCCCCTCCTGCTCGTGGATCACGGCGAGCTGGTAGGTCGGATGGATGAAGTCCGGCGCGATGGGGCGCAAGGCTGCGGCCTTCTCGAACTTCTCCCGTGCCGGACCAGTCAGCCCGCGCTGCAGGAAGAGGTCCCCCAAGGCGATGGTGGCATCCAGGTACCGCTTGGATTCCGGACCCACCTGCTGGAGGAGTGCCATCGCCTCGTCCAGGGCTTGGGCCTGGATCAGCAGGCTCCCCGCCCCGAAGGAATCACCCGCCGCCTGCAGGGCCCGGGCCGCGTCCCGGATCGCCCCCGCCTGCTGGTAGTAGCGGGCGGCATCCTTGGGCTTGCCCAGCCGTTCCAACGCGGCCGCGGCCAGGGCGGGCTCCCCGGCGGCCGCGTGCATCTCGGCGGCCCGTTCGTCATCCCCGTGGCGCGCGTACATTGTGGCCGCCTTGGCGTAGTCCTTGACCCGCTCCCACATCTCTGCGGCCCGCGACCATGCCTGCCCCGCCTCGAATTCCCGGGCCGCGTCTCGCTCGAGCCCGTCCGCCAGGAGCCGCTCCGCCTGCACGATGTGGAGCCGGTCTTCCGCCCCCTGGGCCTGGCAGGTGGCGATGGCCCGATCGAACTGGCGATGCCGCAGGAACAGCTCCAGTCCGGCTTCCCAATCCCCCGCCTGGCAGTAGTACTCCGCCGCGTCCACCTCCAGCCCGTACTCGCGCAGCACCGCCGCCGCCCTGGCGGGCCGGCCGTCCCGTGCGTACAGCTCGCCGCACCGGCGCGCCAGGGCTTGCCGCGCTCGAAACCCCTCGGGGGAGAGTTCCGTCGCCCCCCGCATCCGCAGGCGGCGCAGGGCGCGTTCGAACTGCTCCGCCGCCCGGCCGTGCTGGCCCATCCGGAACTGGAGCTCGCCGGCCCGGTCGAAGGCCTCGTGCTTGGCGTACAGCTCGGCCGCCCGCTCCGGGTCCCCGGCGCGCTCGAAGAGCTCGGCCGCCTTCATCTCCTGCCCGCACTTCTGGAACAGGGCGGCCGCCCTGGCAGGATTTCCCAGCCGCGCGTACAGCTCGGCCGCCTTGACGGACTCATTCGCCTGCTCGTACAGGCGGGCCGCCCGGGTCGTCTGGTTCAGCCGCTCCCACAGGCCGGCGGCGTCCCCGAAGGCCCGCCCGCGCTCGTACGCCTCGGCGGCGGCCTCCCATTCGTCGGCCGCCTCGTAGAACCGCCCGGCCTGCACGTGATCGCCGTGCCGCCCCGCCCGCCGGGCCTGGCGAAGGGTCTCCGTCTTGGAAGGGGCCACCCCGCCCGCTGTCCCGCCCAGGGTCAACAGGCGTGGGACCCGGCTCATCAGCCAGAGCATGACGATCCCGCCCACGGCGTAGGCCGCGTACTTCTGCACGGTGGGATCGTTCGCCAGCGCCAGACCCTCGGCCAGCCGCCCCCGCAGTTCGTCGAGGAAGGAGCCTCCACCCCCCTCCAGTTGGGCCCAGGCGGGGCGCGCCACGCCCAAGCTGCAGCCCAGCAGCCAAAGGCAGATGGTCGCCGGGACGAGACAACCCGGGGGACGGGGGGACGGGAGGGGGATGTGGGGCCAGGGCGAAATGCGCCTCATGCGTCCGTGCCCACAACCAGAGGTGAGGGGGTCAGGGGGAAGGCAAGCCGCCGCGGGCCCCGCCCGGGCGGGGCGAGACACGATCCGTAGATGGGAGGGGGGGAATCCTTCCGGCCGTTCGATCCATGCACGCGGCACCACCGAGAGCCAGCCCGGCCGTCGGGCGGAGCCACCGCCGTGGATCCGGCCGCCTGAGGCGGGGGACGTGCCCGTTAGCGCTTGGCCTTCGCCCGCTCCTCCTCCTCCTGGCACGAAATGCAGAGCTTGGCAAAGGGCAGCGCCTCCAGTCGCCGCTCGTTGATCATCTCGCCGCACGACTCGCACAGGCCATAGGTGTCCTGCCGGATCTTGTCCAGGGCCTCGTCCACCTGCCTGAGCATCCGGCGTTCCGCATCGCCGATGGACAGCAGGAACTCCTTCGTGTAGGCGCTGCTGGCCTGGTCGGCGATGTCCTGGATCCCGTCGCTATTCGTCTCGAGGCTCCCGACGTTGGAGCCCCGGACTTCGCTGATCAACTCCTTGCGCTTGGCCAGCAGGCGCTGCTTGAATTTTTCCAGCTTGGGTCCTTTGAGCGACATCCTTCTCCCCTCCCGTGGCGGGGCGATTCGGCCACACCCCCCCCGCGAGGGCCCCCATCCGCTCTGCCTCGACCCAGGAGCACTCCCGAGCCCGTCTGGCTGTTCGCGGGAACGACGCCGGCCGGCCCGGGCGGAGGGCGGTCCGTGTGGCTGGGAATACAAATCCTCGCGGAAGCCACAACTC
>JACQVO010000303.1 GCA_016209725.1 Candidatus Methylomirabilota bacterium
AAAAGGTCTGAATATAGTTCGTCGTCTCGTCGTAGAGGCGTTGCTCGCATGGGTGGCACGGTTCGCCGGGCCGGTACGAGCCACAGCGCGCCAGGTCGTAACTCACGGTCTGGCTCTCGCGCTCGGGATAGATCCGGCGACCATCGTAGTAGACCATTTCCTCCTTAGTACGGCGAAGGAAATGTCGAGCCCGAGTCTCGAGGGGATAGCCGTGAAACGCCTCCGGCATGGTCAGAACATCGGGTTCCAGCAGCTTCCAGAGGGCAAAGTACGGATAGTCCTTCCCCATGTGGGGAGTGGCCGTCAGCAGAAGGAGGTGGCGGCAACGAGGAGCAAGTCTTTCAGCCAGTTTGTACCGTTCTGTCCTGCGGACCGAGAGGTCCGGGTTCCGGTCGGCAGAGAGCTTGTGCGCTTCGTCGAAAACGACGAGGTCGCAGGGCTCGACTCCAACCTCCTCAAACCGTTCCAGCGTACGCCCGCCGCTCAGCGTATCCACGCTGACGATCAGAAGGCTACTCCACGGCCCGATGAAGGGATTATCAGCCTTGGATTCGGGCCCCGAGAGGATGCGGAACGGGAGGTTGAAGAGGGTTCGCAGCTCGCGCTCCCAGTTCCCGACCAGGCCCGCGGGGGGAACGATCAAAACCCGGCGGACGAGCCGGCGGGTCAGCATCTCTCGGATGTAGAGACCCGTCATGATCGTCTTCCCCGCGCCGGCGTCATCAGCCAGGAGAAACCGCAAATGCGGTTCGGGAAGCATGTGTTCATAGACGGCGATTCGCTGGTGGGGCAGTGGATCGATCAGCGAAGTTTCAGTAGCGAAGGATGGGTTGAAGAGGTGGCCATGGGACAGGCGTTCACCCTCCGCAACCAGCCTGACCACTTCGGGGTCGGCACCAAAGTCCAGGATGGAGGATTCGAGAAGAGAGGACTCTTGGGTCGGTTGCTGGTGTACCGTATAGGCGTCCGCCGACTCCTTCACACTCCGAACATGACGTGCGCGTCCAGAAGTGTACGAAGCATCGGAGCGAACACGTTCCTCAAGCTCGGCCAACCGCAGCAACGCCAAACGGGAAGGCCGAGAGGCGCCATTCTCCCAGCGGTTGACGGTGGCAAATGTGACCCCGAGGCGTTCGGCGAGCTGGACCTGAGTGAGTCCAAGTTGCCCCCTCAGTCCTCGGATTCTGTTCCTGATATCTCGTCCGTCCATCCCCTGCTCCAGACTTCAAATGGTATAACACATTATATAGCGTCGAAATAGCCCAGTCAATTCCAATTTTGTTGTTTCGTGAATTAATCAAACGATATGTAGTCGAGAAGAAGTCGCAGAGACTCGTGTGGTGGGTGCGCATTGGCTCCGATAGCCCTGTACCGTAATGGAAATGCCATGGCCCCCGGCATGAAGAGAGAGTTTCGGCAGGCGGCTGAATCCAGAAGCGATGGTTGCGGCGGGGGGCGTCGGTGTCGGAGTGGCTCCCGGGATCCGTGGTCGTCAAAAGTCCTGGGTCTCGGGTCATGTGTCCCAGGCCACAAGACACTGCACCCAAAGACGCGGGATCCGGTATTCTGGGTCAGCCGGAAGAACGTGCCGCGGAGTTAGGGCAGCGCGTCGGCCAGGACTTCCACCAGATGGCGGGCCGTGCGCCCGGTGCCGTGGGGGATCTGCTGGCGGCAGGAGACGCCGGCCGCCACGATTTCCCACTCCGGGCCCTTGGCCTTGACCGCGGGGAAGAGTCGCCGGTTGCCGATGGCGAGGGACAGCTCGTAGTGCTCCTTCTCGTAGCCGAAGGAGCCGGCCATGCCGCAGCAGCCGGAATCCACCTCTTCGACCCTCGCCTCCGGCAGCAGCCGGAGCACCTGCAGGCTGGGACCGGAACCGATCAGGGCCTTCTGGTGACAGTGGCCGTGCAGGAGCAGGGAGCGGGCCCCGTTGGTGAACGGCAGATTCAGCGCGCCGCGCTCGTGCAGGCCCAGCAGGAACTCCTCGATCATGAAGGTGTCTTTGGCCAGCGCCCCGACACGGGGGTCTTCCAGCAGATCGGGATACTCGTCGCGGAAAGTCAGGATGCAGCTTGGCTCGCAGCCCACGATGGGGATGCCCCTGGCCGCATAGCCCGACAGGTGGTCCACATTGTCGGCGGCGTTGGCCTTGGCCTCCCGCAGGAGTCCCTTGGAAATCATGGGACGACCGCAGCACTTCTTGTCCGGCAGGATCACCTCAAAGCCGGCCCTCTCCAGGACCTTCACCGCGGCCTTGCCGATCTCGGGATAGTTATAGGTCATGTAGCAGTCATTGAAGAGGACGACAGGACCCTGGCTTGGCGCCGGCCGTCCTCCGTTCCGCGAGGCGAACCAGCGGTCGAACGTCTGCGAGGCGAAGGGTGGAAGCCGGCGGCTCCGGTGGATGCCGAGAAACCGCTCGAAGAGCCGGCGGGCCGGCCCGCTGTTGGCGACCCAGTTGGAGAGCGGGGCGAAGGCGCAGCCCAGCCGGTTCAGCCTCTCGATGTTGCCGAAGAGCCGCGCCCGCAGCGGCGTCCCGTGCCGGTCGTAGTAGTGGGCCAGGAACTCGTACTTCAGCTTGGCCAGGTCCACGTTGGACGGGCACTCGGCCTTGCACCCCTTGCACTCCAGGCAGAGGTCGAAGACCTCGTGCATCCGCGGGCTGGTCAGGGCATCCGCGGGCAGGTGACCGTTGATGGCGGCCCGCAAGGCGTTGGCCCGGCCCCGGGTGGAATGCTCCTCCTCCCGCGTGACCATGTAGGAGGGGCACATGGTCCCTTCCAGCTTCTTCTTGCACACGGCTGCGCCGTTGCACATCTCGATGGCCCGGTCGAAGCCGCCCTCCCGCGTGTAGGTGAAGAACGTCTTCACCTGCCGGGCCCGGTATTTCCCCCCGTAGCGCAGGTTCTCGGTCATGGGGGGCGCGTCCACGATCTTGCCCGGGTTCATGATTCTCTTGGGATCGCAGGTGGACTTGAGCTCTTTGAACGCCTGGTAGAGCGCCGGCCCGAAGAACTTCTCGTTCCAGCACGAGCGGGACAGGCCATCGCCGTGCTCCGCGCTGATGGACCCGCCGAACTCCATCACCAGGTCGCAGACCCCTTCGGCGATGGACCGCAGCTTCTCCACCTCCGGCTGCTGCTTGAGGTCGATCAGGGGCCGGATGTGCAGGCACCCCACCGAGGCGTGGGCGTAGTAGGCGGCCTCGGTCCCGTGGGATCGCACGATGTGGTCGAAGCGCCGGATGTACTCGGCCAGGCGTTCCGGAGGCACGGCGGTGTCCTCGATGCCGGCGATGGGCTTGCTGTCGCCCGGCATCCCCAAGAGGAGGCCCAGCCCCGCCTTGCGCACCTTCCAGATCTTCTGCTGATCTTCGGCGGTGACGGCCCGGGTGAAGGCGATGCCGATGCCCTGCCGCGTGAGGTGGGTCTGGAGCCGATCCAGCTTGGCGGCCAGCTCTTCCCGCGACGCCCCCTGGTACTCCACCAGGAGCAGCGCGCCCGGATCCCCCTGCACGAAGGTCAGTTGCCGGGCGTATTCCAGGGAGGCCCGGGTGAGGTTCATGACGTACTTGTCCATCAGCTCGACGGCCGACGGCCCCGTCGTGAGAATCTCCATGGTGGATTCCAGGGCCTCCAGCATGCTCCGGTAGTGCACGACCATGAGGGCGGTCATCTTGGGACGGGGCTCCAGGTTGATCCTGGCCTCCAGGGTCGTGGCCAGCGTGCCCTCCGAGGCCACCAGCATCCGCACCAGGTTGAAGGGCTTTCCGTCCACGAATTCATCCAGGGCGTATCCTCCCACCCGGCGCATGATCTTGGGGTAGCGCTGGCGGATCTCGTCCCGATGGGTTGCGGCCAGCCGCTGGATCACCCGATAGCAGTCCCCCTCCAACCCCGGCGCCCGCAGCTTGGCCTCCAGCTCTGCGTCGGAAAGGGCCCGGGCGGTGACCACCTGCGCGTCGGACAGGACGGCCCGCATCTCCAGGACGTGCTCGAGGGTCCGCCCGTAGATGATGGAGCGCGCTCCCGAGGAGTTGTTCCCCATCATGCCCCCGATGGTGGCGCGGTTGCTGGGGGAGACGTCGGGGGCGAACCAGAGGCCG
This sequence comes from Candidatus Methylomirabilota bacterium, assembly GCA_016209725.1. Taxonomy (GTDB): domain Bacteria; phylum Methylomirabilota; class Methylomirabilia; order Methylomirabilales; family 2-02-FULL-66-22; genus 2-02-FULL-66-22. Next base: position 4,106 of record JACQVO010000303.1, read on the forward strand.
TGGGGGCGGAGCTCCACGTTGAGCTCGTCCAGGACCACACCGGGCTGGATGCGCGCCCAGCGCTCCTCCCCGTTCACCTCCAGGACCTGGTTGAGGTGCTTGGACATGTCGAGCTGGACGGCCCGCCCGACCGCCTGCCCCGCCAGGGCGGTTCCGGCCCCCCGCGGGAGGACCGGGACGCCGTGCCGGCCGCAGATCTCGACGGCGGCGATGGCATCCTCGGGCGTCCTGGGGATCACGACGCCCAAGGGCTCGATCTCGTAGAGACTCGCATCGGTGCTGTACAGCACCCGGCTCATGGCATCGAAGCGGACCTCGCCGTTCACCCGCTTCCGCAGTTCGTGAATCAGCTCGTCCATGCCGGCCGTCGCCGTGTCCGTCATCGGTCCGCTCTCCTCTGGGGCCCGCCCTTAGTTGCCCGACCACGACAGTCGGTAAATGGCGTTTGTGCTGGCCAGGATCATGCGGCCCCGGCCGTCGAAGGCCAGGCCCACCAGATTCTCGCCCGCCACGGCCAGCGTGGCCTGGCCGTCGCTCCCGATCTTGAAGACCCCGCGCTCTCCTTTGTGGATGGCAACCACGAAGAGGTTCCCGTCCCCGTCGTAGGCCAGGCCCTGGGGACGGGCCAGATGCTCGAAGAAACGGGAGACCGTCCCCCGCGTGCCGATGCGGTAAATCGGATCGTCGTTGGAGAGCGTGGGCGCCGTCACGTAGAGGTCCCCATCCGGTCCGAAGGCCAGGTGATAGGCGGCCACGCTCGCCGGGAGCTTGGCGAAACGTCGCGCGGCCCCGGTCGAATCCACCGCGAAGATTCCCCCTGACCGATCGCCGACGAACAGCGTCCCGTCCTGGCGGAATGCGATCCCGGTGGCGACGCCCATCCCCTCGACGAAGACCTCGACCCGGCCGGGACCCGTGACCCGGCGGACGGTCCCGTCGTTCCGGCACGAGATGAACAGGGTGCCGCCCGGATCAAAGGCCAGACCGGTCGGGTTGACGAGGTCGCTCAGGTACGGCTCCGCCCGGCCATCGGCGGAGATCCGGAAGACCGAGGCGCCCCCCGGCGGGGCCTGTCCCCGGCTGCCGCTGAAGGTGGTGATGATGTATCCCTCCGGGTCCACCACGGGGTTGGCCACGGGATGCAGCTCGTCCGCGAGTTTCTCTGCGACCTCGAAGTACGGGCCTTGAACGACCGCCTCGAGCCAGGCGAGCTGGATGAACCCCGAGGGGGCGCCCTCGGGGATGGGGGCGACGATCTTGGTCGGGGACGCGATCAGGGGCCGGCTCTCGACCCCGGAGAACCGGGGAGAGGGTTGTCCTCCCTCGGGCCCGCACAGGCCCTCGCCGAGTATGGTGACCCGGCCGCCCTCCACGCCGGCCAGGGGACGCACCCGAAGGATGCGGGGGGTTGTCACACGGATCTCCTCTCTGGGCTCGGACCGCCCGGCCGCGGCCAACGGCGGACGCACCGCGCGGCCTGGCCGATTCCCGCCGCCTCCCCGGCTCAGCCGGCGGGGGTGTCGCGCAACTGCCGCGCTGCTTGCTCGGGCGTGACCGGATTGACGTAGAACTCTTCCTCCCGGTGCAGGCGCGTCACCTCCACCTGTCGCGGCAGCACTTCGATGTGCCAGTGGAAGTCGTGGGGGAGACTCTCCCATGCGATGCCCCAGATCGGCGGCGACTTCTCGTTGGGGGCGGTGTGCAGGACCATGTGATAGTCCGGCGTCCTCCGCTCCACCCGCAGGAGAACGCTCTTCAGGAGCACGGCCAGGCGAGCCAGGGCCGCGTCGTCGAGATCCTCGAACCGATGGGCGTGGATGGCCGGGAAGATCCACACTTCATAGGCGAAGCGCGGGGCGAAGGGGCAGAACGCCACCAAGTCCGCCTGGCGCTCCACCAGCCGCGTCCCCTGTTCGACCTCCTGCCGGACGATGTCACAGTACAGGCACCGCTCCTTCAGGTCGTAGTGATACTTGCTCCAGCGGAGTTCCGCCTCCAGCCGCCGCGGGATGACAGGGGTGGCCACCAGATGCGAGTGGGCGTGCGGGATCAGGGAGCCCGCCAGGAGGCCCTGATTCTTGAAGACCTGGACGTAGCGAAACCGGACGTCGTTGTTGAGGTCCCGGATCCGCTGCCGGAACATCTGGAGGACTCGAGCAATGTCCTCCGCGGGAAGGCGCGCCAGGGTCGTCGCATGCTCCGGCGTTTCCACCACGACCTCGTGGGCCCCCACGTTTCGCATCCGGTCGTACAGGCCTTCGGCCTCGCGTGCCAACTCGCCCTCCACCTGGAACACGGGCATCCTGTCGGGGAAGGCGCGCACGCGCCAGGCGCCGTCCGGGCCCGGGATGCTGGCCAGCGTCGGGGGTGTCTCGGCCTCGTGCCCCGGGCAGAAGGGGCAACCGTCCAAGGCCTCTTTCTGCCCGGAATCGCCGCCCGTGTGACCCACCAGGACCCAGTTCCGGGTGGTGGGGTCCTGGCGCATCTCGATCACGGCTTCCCCCCCTTGCGGCCCCGCCCGTTCAGGAGCCGGCGCAGGCGGGCCAGGTTGCGCCGGTCGGCGGCGATGAAGTCATCGTCCTTGGGCGTCTCCAGGATCATGGGGACCCGGCGCAGGCGGGGGTCGTTCAGCACGCTGCGGAAGGCCGCCAGTCCCAGGCGCCCCTCGCCGATGTGCTCGTGCCGGTCCAGCCTGCTCCCCAGGCCCCCCTTGGAGTCATTCAGGTGGCAGGCCTTCAGACGAGCCAGGCCCAGGCACGCCGTGAGGTCCGCCAGGGTCTTCCGGTAACCCTCCGGCGAGCGGATATCGTAGCCCGCCGCGAAGACGTGGCAGGTGTCCAGGCAAATACCGACGCGGCCGGACTCCTCGACCCGGGCCAGGATCGCCGCGAGCTGTTCGAAGCGGTAACCCAAGCTGCTCCCCTGGCCGGCGGTGGTCTCCAGCAGGACCTGGACCGGACAGGCGGGGAGGGCGGCGTGCAGGAGGTTCAGCGCCTCGGCAACCCGGCGGATCCCCTCCGATTCGCTCGCCCCGGCATGCGAACCGGGATGGGTGACCAGGTACGGGATGCCCAGGCGCTCGGCACGCGTGAGCTCCTCCCGGAAGGCAGCCACCGACTTCTTCCACACCGGCCCGCGGGGTGCGGCCAGGTTGACCAGATAACAGTCATGCGCCACCACCGGGGTGATGCCGGTCATCTGCAGGTTTGCCTTGAAGGCCTCCACCTCCCGGTCGCTGAGCCGCCTGGCACGCCATTGCCTGTTGCTCTTGGTGAAGACCTGGATAGTATCACAGCCCACCTGTTTGCCCCGGAGCGGCGCCTGGTCCACACCCCCGGCGATGGACATGTGCGCGCCGAGGCGGATGCGCGCTGGGAGTCCTGTTCTCCGGGTGACAGGAGGAAGGACAGCGGGCGAGGGCATGGCCGTCCGTCCCTACCCGGACAGGATGGGGCGGCAGTAGCCGAAGCGCTCGGCCAGGAGGCGGCGGAAGCGGGGCAGGTAGATCATGTCAAAAGCCAGCTCCTTCCCCGGAAAGAGGCGCAACGCCATGCCGCGCGTGGCGGCCACCATCTCCTGGGCCTGGGCGAGGCTCATGTCGGTCTGCCCGATCACGCTGAGGGCCAGATTCACCGCAATGCGGAGCTGGCGCACGCGACGGTCTTCTTCTTCGAGCTCCTCGGGGGTCGGCATCTCTCTTCCCAGCCTCTCCGTGCACGCCGCGAATATACCAGACCAAGGGCGGCTTTCCAAGGTGCGCGGGAATGGACTTGTCCGCCAGTGCCGGACCTCATACAATGGGTCGAGAAGAGGAGAGCGGGCCATGACCAAACGGTGTACGCCCCGCCGGCGTACTGAGACAGACGAATGACGAATAGCGAATCATGAATTTCGAATGTCGAAGGCCGAAACCGGCAGCCCCCGAATCGTCATCCTTCGTAATTCATCATTCGACATTCGATATTCGATATTTCTTCCGACACCTCGGCTTACGCCAGCGAAAGGACACCTGTGATGGAAGAACAAGATCAGGATGAGATTCCCCTGCTGACCAAGGAAGAGGGCATCGCCGAGGTGCGGCGGTGGCTGGATGCAGAGAAGGTGGACCCGGAGAAGATCTTCGCCACCTTCGGGGAGACGACGATCCGGTACAAGGATCTCATCCCGCACCTGGAAGGGGAGACGCCCGACGGGAAGCTCTTGCTCTTCGCCATCTCCCGCGGCCGCGCGATGAAAAAGACACGGGACCGGGAGATGGAGGCCCTGTTCCAGATCATCGCCCCGCCGCCCAAGCCTGGGACGCCGCCTGTCTCGTAGCGCCACGCGCCTCAGCGGAGCGCCGGGTGCTCATTGAGCGGAGAGCGTGATAATACGGTTGGCAGCCCTTGCGCTGACGGCCTGAAGCCCCTATAATTGTGACGAACTCAGCAGTAGGTCCGCCATGACAACCACAGCGACCACCCTGACCCTCAAGGATGTCCTGACCCGCCTCACCACCGAAGGCGAGCTGTACGAAAAGCTGCCCGACCAGCGCGTGCG
>JACQVO010000294.1 GCA_016209725.1 Candidatus Methylomirabilota bacterium
CCCCTGGGTGCCCTCTCCCACACCCGGAGGGTACCTGGGAGAGGGGCCCCAATTCTTGATTCCCTCTCCCGGGGACCCGTTGCTCTTCCCAATGCAACGGGTGACGGGAGGGACAGGGTGAGGGGGCAGTTCCGAGGTGCGAAGCGACTTCGCGAATAATCCGGGTTAGACTCCTGTAGGCCCCATGAGCTGGTTTCGGGTTCATGTGTTGAGAGGTCGGAAAATCGTATCCTTGGCGACCCGGGTACCCAGTCCGCCAGAGGCGGGCGCTGGGTGATCATGGCGGTTCAAGGATTCTCTCGGATCAGTCAACATGACCATTTGTAGTCACCACGACGGATGAAAACCCTGGCGAATTACCCAGGCTCAGGGACCCCCACCCCAGCCCTCCCCCCAGCGTGGGGGAGGGGAAGGGCGGGGGGATTTTCGTAGCAGGGCTAACTAGGGTCCGTCCGATCCGCCCCCCTCACCCGCGCCTCTCCCCACGAGGGGGAGAGGCCAAGTAAGGGGGCGGGCTATTCTGGGCTCTGAACCTTCGCCAGAAATCGATCCCGCAACACGATCATCCGCTGGTGGCGGCATTCGCCGATCTTGTGTCGGATGTCATGGGCCACCACGGTGAAGGTGAGCTGCCGGCCCTCGATCGCGACCAGCTCGGCTTCGGCGGAGACGTCGACGCCGACAGGGGTGGCCGCAAGATGTGAGACATCCAGCCACGTACCGACCGTGGTCTCGCCCGGACCCAGCCGTCCGGCGACGGCGTTTACCGCGGCCGTCTCCAGCAGGGCCACTAGGCTGGGCGTCCCGTACACCGGGACGTCGCCGCTGCCCCAGGCCTCGGCGGTCTTGTCGTGGCTGACCTGCATTGTCGCCTGACCGCGCAAGCCAATCTCTAACCCGCTCACCCTATTCTCCCGATTCAGGCGTTATTGCCGATCGTCCCCAACGACAAGCGTTCGGGCGTTCGGTGGTTTTCCACCTCCGGCGGATTCCCGAACTGCCGAACACTCGGCCATCCGAACTGCCGAACGATCTTGACCGCGGGACACCTCACGTGCTCTCTACCTGTTTGGCATCCTGACGATAGATGGGAATACGCCCGGCCGCCTCCTGCTCTGCTAGGTAGGCCTCCAGACCTTCCAGGGGGGCCTGGAACCGGACCACGTTGTTCCCGTGGATCCCGCATTCCAGAAGGCAGCCCAGGCATTCGGTGCAGACGCCGCGCTTGATCTCGGTGAGGGTCGGCTTGAGACACGGCCGGCCGTCCTCCCCCAGAATCAAGACCGGCCCGGGGCTCTGCTCGGCGCACACCTTCACGCAGGCCTTCGACTCACACGAGGGGCACTCCGGGGTATGGATAGTGATACTGCCGCCCGAGAGGAGGTGGAACTCCAGGCTCATGTGGGACTCCCGGCATTCCCTGAAGGGACGCAGGGACCGAGAGACAAAGGGACAAAGCCGGAGCGGGAATTCACGGGACACTCCCAGTGGCGTCCCGCCAGCGCCGGTGCAGCTTGTGAAAGGCCAAGGCGGCGTCGCGCTCGTCCACCTCGCGGCCCAAGAGTTCGACCCAGGGCGACGCGGCGATCCCATGGTCGCGAAAGACCTGGACGGCCTCCTCGTCATACGCGCCGCGAAAGGCGAAGAGCATGGGAATGTTCGGCTGTCCGCCGGTGGCGGGGAAGACCTCCTTCAGGGCGGCGACGATCCCCCGGGCGGTATTGTCCAGTTGCTGACTGCTGATGCAGGAGATGAAAAGGTACCCCTGGATCTGAGGCTGGGCCAGGATCACCTTGGTGATGCGGTACATCTTGGAGGCCGAGGGGTTTCCCGAGGTGTCGGCGAAGTTGACGGGGTAGTAGCCCAGGGGGACCAGCTCGTCCATCGTCGTCAGGCTGGCGCCCGTTCCGACGCAGTCGAAGGCAACCGGGATCTTGCCCAGTTCCCGGGCCACCGAGCCGTCGGGGTCGAGCTGGACGAAGTGGGCCGTCCCCCGATGGTCCCCCACGTCGATCGTCCCGGCGATGACCTCCAGCGGGGTGGGGGGTCGCCCGGTTTCCTCTGTCATGCGAAGGCCGAGCTCCGGATGGCGCCAGATGGCATCGTCGTCAATGTCCACCCGGGCGTCCGCCGCCACGGGACCCGCGGACGTCAGCGCGACGGGATTGATCTCGACCAGCTTGCAGTCGAACTGCCGGTAGGTCCGGTACAGGCTGCACAGCACCGGCGCCAGGCTGAGTATGTCGGCGCTGGTCGCGCCGGGCGTTTTTCTGAGGATGTTCCTGGCGGCGTGATCGAGGAGGCCCTCCCGGATGTTGACGGGCGTCCGGAGGACCTGGCGCGGATCCTGCGCCGCCGTCTCCTCGATATCCACGCCGCCCGTGAGAGAGACCAACACCACGGGCTGGCGACGCGACGGGTCCGCGGTCACGGCGAGATAGATCTCCCGCCGGATCTCCAGGCGCTCTTCGACGAGGATCGCCTCCACCGGGATCCCGTGGAGGGGCTCTCGGAAGAGGGCGCGGGCCGCCATCCTCACCTCCTCCAGAGTCGTCGCGAACCGGATGCCGCCGGACTTGCCTCGCCTCCCGGCGAGGACCTGCGCCTTGATGGCCACCGGCAGGCCGATCTCCTGGGCGATCTTCGCCGCCTGGATCGGGTCCCGCACCGCCCGGCCCCGGGGCACGGGGATCCCCATCCCACGCAGCAGCTCCTTGCCCTGATATTCGTAGAGTCTCGCCATGCTGTCTCAGGGAGTCGGAAGGCCCGCCATGATTTTGCAGAGGGATAGGGGATCCGTGAGGGGTGAGGATCCAGGCCGTCTCATTGCGCGTCCAGCCGCCATCTGCCCCCGTGCGTTGGGTTATCGCCCCTGGAACTTCGGGGGGCGTCTGGCCAGGAAAGCCTCCAGTCCCTCTTTGAAGTCCCGGCTGCTGAAGCCCTTGACGAAGTGCTCCTGGATCCCCCGCGGAGGCCGGCGATGGCCCTCGATGGCGATCCAATTCACCGCCTGCTTGGCATGGCGGATCGTGAGTGGGGCATTGGCGCCGATCTGGCGGACCAGCGAGATGGTGAACCCTTCCAATTCGGCATCCGCCACCACATGATTCACCAGCCCTACCCGGAGGGCCCGTGGCGCGTCCAGGGGCTGCCCGCTGAAGAGGATCTCCTTGGCCACGGCCGGTCCCACCAGGCTGACGAGGCGGGTGGCCGCGCCGGGATTGACGGCGGCGCCCAGTTTGGCCGCCGGGATGCCGAGGTGGGCGGACTCCCCCGCCAGGCGGAGATCGCAGGCAACCGCGATGTGACACCCCCCGCCCATGGCGTAGCCCTGGATCATGGCGATCACCGGGATCGGGCAGCGCACCAGGCTGTCCAGGGCGCGGACGACCAACGTCTCGTAGGCCCGCGCCGCCTTGGGATCGGTGAAGCGGGGCAGCTCGCTGATGTCGGCGCCCGAGGCGAAGGCTTTGCCGCCGGCGCCGCTCAAGACAATTGCGCGGATGCTGCGCTGGCGTAGCAGGCGGCGAACGAGCCTCGGCAGGTCGGCCCACATCCGGCTGCTGATGGCGTTCCTGACGTGGGGCCGGTTGAAGATGAGGCGGGCGTAGGTCTCGCTCTCTTCGACCAGGATTTCAGGCGCCTGTCCTTGCATGGCCGCACCTCAGTCGGCGACGGGAGGGGCAGTCGTTCCCTCCCGCGCCCTACGCCTCCCCGCCGGCGAGGACCGCCTCGGTGATGCGATCCCCCATCTCACGGGTCCCGACTCTCCGGGTGCCGGGCTGCTGGATGTCCGGCGTCCGGTAGCCCTGGTCCAGGGCGCGGCTCACCGCGGACTCGATGGCGGCGGCGGCCAGGGCTGCCCCCAGGGAGTACTCCAGAAGCATGGCGGCCGACAGAATGGCCGCGATGGGGTTGGCGGCGTCTTGGCCCGCGATGTCCGGGGCGCTCCCGTGGATCGGCTCGTACAGGCCGACGCCGGCTCCCAGGCTCGCCGAGGGCAGGAGGCCGATGGAGCCGGTCAGCATGGCGGCCTCGTCGCTCAGGATGTCCCCGAAGGTGTTCTCGGCCACCAGGACGTCGAACCCCGTGGGATGCCGCAGGAGTTGCATGGAGGCATTGTCCACATACATATGGTCCAGGCGAACTTCGGGGAAGCCCGCGCCGACCTCCGTCACGATACGCCGCCACAACTCGGAGCTCGCCAGCACATTCGCCTTGTCCACAGAGGTCAGATGCTTGCGACGCCGGTTGGCCGCATCGAAGGCGACCTTGGCGATCCGCTCGATCTCCGGCCGCGTGTACACCAGGGTGTCCACGCCGCGCTCGCCCTCGGGGCCCGTCTGGATGCCTTTGGGTTGGCCGAAGTACAAGCCCCCGGTCAACTCCCGGACGACGAGGATGTCCACCCCCTCGATCACCTCCCGCTTCAGGGTCGAGGCGTCCACCAGGGCGGGGAAGAGCCTGGCGGGCCGGAGGTTGGCATAGAGATCAAGCGCCTTGCGGAGAGCCAGGATCCCCTGCTCGGGGCGAATATTGCGCGGCAGGGTATCCCAATGGGGGCCGCCGACGGCGCCGAAGAGGATGGCGTCGGCCCGCTGGCACACGGCCAGGGTGTGGTCAGGCAGGGGTGTGCCGATGGCCTCATAGGCGGTGCCGCCGACGGGGGCCTCCTCGAACGTGAGCGCCAGATGGAATTTTTCCGCAGTCGCGCGGAGGACCTTCACCGCCTCGCGCGTGACCTCTGGACCGATGCCGTCGCCGGGAAGCACCGCGATGGTGGCCATGGGATTCCTCGATTGAGGGACGGGTGGATAGGTTTCTCCCCGCGTGGTCCCGCCTCGCGGATCACTCCCTTCTAACACGCAGGCCGAAAGAGGGTCAAGCGCAATTCGAATGGTCGCGGGGTCCAGGCGAGGGTGAGCGCGAGGTTCTCGTGCCTCGGGTTGACTGGCCTCCGGCATCATGGTATCAGCAACGCAATGCTGCCCCGCCGTGGGGGCGGGCGGCGTGGAGAGTTTCGTTGGATCTCTGATACCGTGCGCAGCACATGACAGCATCGGCGGAGGAGAGCGCATGCGTGTCACGGCCGCGTCGTTCCTGCTGAGCGCCGGGCGCCACGATCAGTTTCCCCGGACGGCGTGGCCCGAGATCGCCTTTGCGGGCCGCTCCAATGTCGGCAAGTCGTCCATGATCAACCGGCTGCTCGGCCGCCGGAATCTGGCCCGCACCAGCAACACGCCCGGCCGGACCCGCACCATCAACTTCTACCAGGTGAACGAACAGTGCCTGTTCGTGGACCTGCCGGGCTACGGATACGCCAAGGTCTCGCGGAGCGTGCAGGAATCCTGGTGGGCTCTGGTGGAGAGCTACCTGACGGAACGGGCTCAACTTCGCGGGGTGATCCACATCGAGGATGCCCGCCACCCCCCGACCCCGCAGGATCGAGAGCTTCAGGCCTTCCTGGCCGCCGTGGGCGTGCCCTCTCTGGTGGTCCTGACCAAGGCGGACAAGGTGGCGCGAGGCCAGCGGACGGCGGTGCGGGCCGCCGCCGCCACGGCGCTGATCCTCCCCTCTCCCGAGGCCGTCCTGTTCTTTTCGGCCGAAACGGGCGAGGGCCTCCCCGAGCTCTGGCGGGCCATCGGGGAGCGCCTCCGGGCCCCGGCCCGCCGCCTGACACCCCCGGGGCCCACGGCGGGGAGAGAGCGGGCGCGCCCAGATTCACGTTGACGGCTGGGATGAAATGACGCGGACTTAGGCGGGTTCTGGCGTCTGAGTTGCGCCCAGGTTGCGCCCGGGCTCGGTGAGGATGGCCTCCCACGCCAGGGCAGCCTGGCGGGTGGCCTCGGGGGCCAGGTGGCCGTACACCCGATCCGTTATCGCCACACTGCCATGCCCCAGTTGTCGGCTCACGATCAGCAAGGGCACCCCCCGCTGGATCGCCAGCGAGGCATAGGTGTGCCGGAGGTCATGCAGCCGGAAGTGGCGCAGGATGCCGACCGCCTTCAGGCAGCCGCGCAGGGCTGCCCGGACCTGGCGTCCGTCCTGTGTGCCTCCCTTCACCCCCGGAAACATCCAGGTGGCCTCTTTGCCCCGGACTGCCGCCTCAGCCCGCGCGATGTCTATCCAGTCCCGCAGGACCGCGACCGCGGAGGGTGGCGCGTCCACCGTCCTGGGCTTCCCGCTCTTGGGGCTCCCGACGCGGCCCTTCCGCACGCTCCGGCGGATGGAGAGCCTCCCTCGCCCCAGGTCAACATCTCCAACTTGCAGCCCCAGGCTTTCGCCCAGCCGAATCCCCGTACTGGCCAGCGTGAGCAGGAGAGGGTAGTAGCGCGGCTCCCGCTCCTTCGCCGCCGCCAGGCTCTTGGTCAGTTCTGGCTCCGTCAGCCATTCCGCTTGCCGGACTTCCCGATCCGGCCGCCCCAAGCGGCCAATGACGGCATCAGCCGGGTTGCTCTGGACGACCCCGGTGGCGACCGCCCGCTTGAACACGCCCTTGATGACCGCGCGGAGGTTGCAGAGCCGATCCCGCGAGAAGCCCCCGGTCAGGATTCCCGCCCACCAGGCCTCCACGTCGGCCCGGGTGATACTGGCGACGGATCGGGTGCCGAACGTGGGCAGCAAGTGCTTCTCCAGGATGTTGCGGTAGGTATCCAGCGTGCCACCCTTGAAGGCGATCCCATCCACGGCCCACCAGCGTTCCGCGGCGTCCTTGAAGGTCGGAACAGGCAGGGCAGCGGCGGGCGCCGGATCCGTGAAGACGTCGTCCACCTTCCCCAGTTTCAACATGGCCTCCACCTGAGACGCGTACCCCTCGGCTCCCTTGAAGGAGTTGAACACCCGCGTCAGGCGATGCCCCTGATAGTTCACCCGGACGTACAGCCGGCGGTTTCCCCCGGGGTGTCCGGGCTCCCCAGGGCGCTGGATCTTGACGCCCATCACTTCCCCCCTTTCTTCAGCGGGGTCTTCAGGTACTCCCGGAGCAGACGCTCGGCCAATTTGGTGAACGCCACGTTCTCATCCACGCACCGGTGCATGATGACCCGGTGCAGTTCCTCCGGCAGGTACACCGACAGGCGCACCGTCCTCACCTCCTTCCGTGGGGCGTTGGGTGGCTTCTTCATGCTTAACAATATAGCGTGATAGCGTGATACAGTCAAGCCCTATTTTTGGGGGCGGGTGGTCAAGAGGGCTTGCGCGTCGGTCGCGACGAGGCGGGTCGGCCCAGACGTCGCCAGCATCGGAAGTGCAGGCTGTTCTTTTGTCACAGTGCGTTGGCAGGTCTTCAGCGGCGAGGGCCGCGGTCACGGATGGGGAGAACGACAGTTCACTGAATTCCAGTCGATGAGAAAGTCGGAGGGGATAACCGATCAGGGGCTTAGCTGCAGCGCGAATGCCGAATTGTCTATACCGACCCCCTCTCCTTGGGTCTGTTGGGCGATGCACAGTCTCCTTCTCCCTCAAGACACGAATGGCCCGGACACGTCTCCGGGCCTTCTGCTGTGTACCTCCCGATACAAGCTGATGCGTGTGTCAAAAGGCCATGGTGTACATACCGGCGGGACCGTTATACACCACCACGAAATGTTCGAGGATGTCCCGCCCGAGAAGAGCGATAAGTGGGGCCTGGACACCCGGGAGGCTTTGGCCTGTGAGATTCGCACCGAGTAGCTGCCCAAGGTCGATGGTAGGAAGGTTTGTCCCCGGGAAAGAAAAACGTGCCGGGTAGGTTGCCTGCTGCTGCGGACCGCCAGCCGTCCCCACATTGGCAACGCCAACGGGTTGAACTCCAAGTTGCTGAATCACCACTTCATGGACCGCGCTTACACTTGCGCCAGTATCCACAAGCCCGAACCCAGACACCGGAGCGGGAATCGCTTGACCAGTCTGCTGGAGTTGAGTGGCCAAAGCTGTGGGAATCTCAATCTGGACGGGGTGAACGGGACCCATAATTCGCAGCCCGGCAGGCGCGCACTGCGGTAGGACGCCCGAACCAGGCTGCGGGACGGAAAAATTGAACGAATTATGTACGGGCATGGAGGAGGCCGACCGTCAGGGCTGGGACCCTGGCAGGTGCGTCATCCTTCAGGACCTGCTTGATCAACATCGGGATATTGCCCCGCTTTTCGATTCCCACCTTATAAGCGTCCTCTTGGTGGTCGAAAACGCCCAGAAGCTCCGCTCCAACAATTAGCGCGTACTTACCCTCGTGACGCTGGAGGAGTTCGGTCTTGATCGACTCGAAGAATTTGACTTCGGCTTCAAGTACCACGTTGTCCTCCATAATATGGGCGCGTGGGATGAACCGCGAACCCTGGATCTGCTCTCCCGGTATCGGAAAGGAACGATCCAACCTTGAAGTGCTTTCCTTCGGCCTTGGCTGGTCACCCCAGGCGGGGGCAGCCGTGGATGTAGACCGATTCGACGCTACCGCCCTGCTCTGGCCATGTCAAGGGGAAAAACTAAGGCGGTTAAGGTTGATGCTCGCTCACCTTTTGACGACGACGGTCAGGATTTCCGGCGCACGCTCAGGAGGGCCTGAGCGTCGGCTCGGGCCAGGCGGGCGAGGGCCAGGGGTTTCTGATTGCGCCGGCGGGACAGCCAGGCGTCGAACTCAGAGCGCCGGATGAGTACCCGGTTGCCCACCCGATAAGAGGGGATAGGGTCGTCTGGATCATTGATGAGGTCCTGGAGCGTGCGGCGGGATAGGGTGGAGTAGGCGGACAGGCCCCGTAGGTCCATCAGCGGGTCCCACTCCGTCTGAATCACCGCGCCTTCAATCACGCGCATGGTGGATTGCTACTCGCCTCCAGCCACGGCGGGCCGAGGTCCCATAGCCGATCTTCCGATGCGAGCCGCTCCCCGCACCCGCCGTCCCCGTGACGCGCCGTCATGCCGGCTGCACCCTCACTGGCCCTCCGACACCCTTCGCTCCGCTCCGGGAGTCTCCGGGCCGTGCGGCATCCGGCTCGCCGGCGCTGCGTTGCGCTCTCTCGGTTGCTGTCCCGCTCTCCGCAGTTCCCCGCTGAACCGCAGGCCATCCCCGCTTTGGTGAGGAAGCCTCCGGACTCATCTCCCCCGCCCGCCCCGCTCCCGGCCTTCGCCGCCTTCACCGGGAACGGTTCCGCCCCCTGGGCCGCGCCCCCAGACCCCCGGGCCACACCCCCACCTCCCTCCTCGGGCTCGCTCAATCGCGCGGGTCCCTCCCCGGCCCTCCCGCGCGTCGCTCGCCCGGATTGCGGTAGGGTATCCTCTGGGGGCGCTCTGAACGAAGGGGGCGGAACCTTCTGCACCAGGGCACCCCCCTTCCCCCCTGGTTTGCCCGGCTCTGGCGGCTCCGGCCTTCCGCTCCTCTGCCCCAAGGGGCTCCCCCTCCGCCTCCCCCGAAACCCCCCGGCGGCAATTCCTCTTGCGTCGTCTGTCCGCGCATGTCTCACGCCTTCACTCGCCGTCACCCCCCGGGCGCTCCGGTCTCGCTTCCGGGCGCTCGCATCGTGTTACCTCCGGCTACGCACGCGGCAAAATACACGCCGCTCCCTTCGCCTTCGGCAACACCATGCGGGCTTCGCCCCGCGCCCTCGCGACACCTGCGCTCCCTTCCCCCCATTTCGGGGGACGGCTCGTTGCGGCACGATCCACGCTCTGGCTCTTCCACCATTCGATAGCCTGTCCGCGTCCTCGCGCGCCATTGAACCCCGCTGGCGGCCTGCCGCCCCGTTCCTGGCCTTGCTTTTGCGTGACTTTCGCTGGTCTGCGATCCGCATGAACGCCATACCCACGCGCTCGGCCACGC
>JACQVO010000298.1 GCA_016209725.1 Candidatus Methylomirabilota bacterium
ACACCAAGGTTGAAATGGTTCTCTGGGGCAACGAACAAAGCTTCCAGCCGCCCCATGTCTAGGGGACGTAGGTGCTAAAGCGCCTTGACGTATCGCTTGACCTTGGGGACTTCCGCGGACGCTGCCAAGCGATTGACCGACGAGGTCGTCACCCCCGAAAAGTGCGCCCCCCGGGCCCCTGAATACCCCAGGCCTGTACGGTCACCTGGAACAGCACCCGCTGTGCGCGCATAACGCCTGCCTTCCGGCTCTCTGACCGCAGCACTCGCTCTGGGACGCCTTCCCCTGCGATGACTTGGTGGAGCCACCTGGGGTCAGCCAACTGGACCAGAGCGACAGCCGTGCACGTCGGCACATCGTTGCCGGATCAGTCGCCCGGATGTGCCCGATCGGATGCATCCGGGAGTCAGGAGCCGATGTTGATTCCGAGCCAGGAACACACGCCAGCCACTACAGCCTGCAGTTGCTCGGGCGAGAGTGTACCCAGCAGACGCATGAGCCTGACCGCAGGCACGGTAACAATACCCTGCGTGTCGAAGGCGCCGGAGCGCAGAAAGGGGACGGCGACAGGAATCTCATAGCCTGTGCCTCTGAGGCTCGTCGTGTGGGGGACCACCGTGACCAAGGCACGATCTGCCTCGGCCAGAGGCACACCGAGAACCAGGCAGGGACGGATCTTGGCAGCCAACCCGAGATCAACCAACCAGACCTCCCCCCGGCGAGGAGGTCTCACCCGCGCGCCTCGTCGCAGTCGTACTCCTGGAACACCAAATCGGCGACGTGGGTCAGTTCGTCATCAGAGGGCGACAGGTAAGGCGATCCGAGTAGGCGCCGGAGAAGCTGCGCGAGAGCCTCGTGTTTCTCGTCCTCGGGAAGAGCTTCAAACGAATCGATCAACTGTCGCACCGCGTTCGTCATGAGAATGATTATACCTCCTTCCATCGTCGGAGTCTAATGGGCCGGGGTTGACCCGGTTCGTTGATGGATCCTTCTTATGCTTTCTGCCTGCCGTCCCACGGAGCCTGGAGGATGGAAACCCCAACCTCGGCGGAGAGCAACTCAAAGTCTGCGCGGTTTGCTGTCACCACGATGGCCCCGTGCCGGCGGGCCGTCAGGGCGATCAGGGCGTCATTCTGAAAATCCCGCCGCTTGTTCTTGTCCCACCTCTGCGCATCGCCGACCTTCCGGATGACTTGGCCCGCTTCCCACCAATCGTCGGCGGTCGGTTCCCATCGGATTCTGGCAAGCCGGTAGAGCGCATCCACGAGTCGTTGGGCGTCTCGCGTGCGTGCGCCCCGGCGCAGCTCCGAGAGAACCACTGCCGAGTGGCGGATGATGTACGCCTTGCGTACGGGCGCCAGTGCCTCCTCGTAGAGCCCTCGCTCCCAGTGGCCGATGTAGATGGTCGTGTCCAGGATGGCCGCCCGCACCTACGGGGTCTCGATGCTGCCGGGGGTGAGGGAGCGTCGGCTCTTGGTCATGAACTGCCAGAATGCTTCCATCTCAGCGATCCGATCCACGGACAATCGAATGACCTCGGCGTCGCTCTTGGCCCTCAAGACTCGTCTCGCCCGTCGGAGGGCCAGCTCATCTACAAAAAAAGACTTTCGCTTCAGTCGGGCTTTGGTGGACATGTTAACCTCTGGCTTCCACGGTCTATGTTACAGGCATACGTTACTCCTGAACGAGGCATATCGTCAATTCCTTTCATCTCGTCGTGGGGGCCAGCCCACCAAGTATGGCAAGTTACGATTCGACATGGCACACCCATTGCGGTCGCGCCTCGCGGCGTTGCGTTGCCGCCCGGTTGACGCCCTGCGGGCGCATGCGGCCTATCCTGACCAGCGCATTGCCTGAAAGCAGAACCGCCCTCGGGGAGGGGTGGCTCCCGCGAGGGCCGGACAGACGCACGCGTACTCCGACCGTGGCGAACTGGACCTGGGCTTCAGCCCCGGCACAGATCGTGGGATCCCCCGCCATTATCCCTGGGATCCACCGAGGTGGGCGGAGCCTATCGCACCCCCCGAGAGTTCTGACAGGATCGAAGAGCTTGTCCCGGTTGGTCGAACGGGCAAACCAAGCCTGGTCCGAAATTTCCTCACCACCAAGGCACAAAGACACCAAGGTTGAAATGGTTCTCTGGGACAATGAATGAAACTTCCGGCCGCCCCATGTCCGCGTAATCAGGTTCATCGCTAGGGGAATGGCGGGCCGGGGACAGGGTGTCAGCGAACGGTCAACACTCCCGGCAGCATGGTTCCTGTCAACCAGCGGGCCGCCGTGATGGCCACAACTCGTCTTTGTCCAGTCGCCTCTCGATCACTTGGGCCGACACCCCGAACCGCCCTGCCAGCCAGTCGGCAACGTAGGACCGCGCCACCTCCCCGACCTTCTGGAGAGACAGGCCAACCCGCGCCGCCGCACGGACTGCCTTCAGATACTCGGCGCCCAGGGGATCGGCCGGCACCAGGACCAGGCCGGCAAAGGCATACGCCTGCCACTCCAGCCAGCGGCGGTCCTCCTCGTCCATCTCCCGCTGGAACCGTTTCCAGCCCTCGATGCTCCGGAAGCGGTGCGCCTGGAAGATTCGCCGGTGGAGCACTGCGTGGGCCAACTCGTGCGCCAGGGTGAAGCGGTAGCGCCCAGGCCGATGTTCATACACGAAAGCGTCCACCGTGATGGACTTCATATCACTGGAGATGAACCCATCTACCTCGAAGGCCTCCTGGAGGCCGGGGACCGGGATGATGTCTATCCGGTAGCGGAACTCGATGATCTCCTCGATGGGCACCGGGATGGTTGCGGCCGGGTGATGGGTCCGGAGAAAGTCCCCAGCCCGTCGGCGAAGATCGTCATACGAGAGAAAGGGCGGGCGGAAGCGCTCGGGCATCCCTATGCCCGCCGGATCATCTCGATCAGTTCATTGAGCTTCTGCTCGGACACCTTCTGTCCCCGGAGGGTCCGGAAGAGTAGCGGCAGCCGCGCCACTACATCGCGCTTGCGCAGAACGTCAGGGGGGAGCTTCCCCCGGGCGGCCCGCGCCAAGTCGAAGAACTGATACCAGGCGTCGCTCCCCCGCCGGATCTTCAGGGCCTTGGCGAACTCCGCGAGCTTCGCCTCGGAGTCGGGTGGGAGAAGCAAGCCGCGCTCCAGCTTGCTGATGTTCCCTGGATCGTACCCGTGGGCCTGACAGAACTGCCGGAGCGTCACCTTCTGGCCGATGCGCAGCTCCTTGAAGAACGCGCCAAATGCGGCCTTGGACATGGCCTCTCACCTCCTGTTGTTCGAAGAATACAACAGACTCGACAGACCTGTCAAGGCAGACAAGGGCTCTCGGCGCCTCTTGGGAAGCCAAGGCCAATTCGAAATTACCAACCGCCAAGGCGCCATGAACGCCAAGACCGAATGGGTCGTTGGGGGAAGACGAACGATACTTTTGACCGCCCCAGGGGTACTCTTTCAGATGTGCCGGTGGAGTGGTCGCAATATCGTATCCTTGGCGACCTTGGCGTCATGGCGGTTCAATGGTTTTTTCGGTTCAGGGTTAGCTCAGGAGGACGGGGATGGGCACCGCCCACAGCCGGTCGCCGAGGGAGACGGCGGCGCTGCCGGTGTGGGCGAGGATCGCGAGCCGGCAGCGGGGCGTGCACTGGAGGAAGGCGCGCAGCCCCGACAGGTCCCGGTCCTGCCACCGCGCGGCGGCTTTGACCTCGATAGCGGGGCAGTCGGGACAACGGCCTGTCATTTTCCATCACGGCATGATGGCATTATGACACTATGCCCTTCTCTCCAGAGCGACACTGCTCGGGCCCTTGAGAGACTCAGGAGGGTGAATTGGCCAGAATCAACTTGACATGGTCAGTCAAGGTGATACCGTCTGGCGCGCTTCATTCGTGCCTATGCCGGAGACCCCGATTCGCCCCGAACCTGGAACCCACAGACGCCTCCGCCCGGAGGGAAGCACGATGTTGACCAGGGATCGCTGCGCCGGCGTCGTGATCCTCGCCTTCTCGCTGGCCGTGATGTGGGAGACCCGCGTCCTGCCCCTCGGGAACTTCTACAAGCCCGGTCCGGGCTACATGCCGATGCTCCTGGCCATCGTGCTGGCGGCCATGGGGGCTCTCGTGGTCCTCGGCGGCGGAAACTCCCCGCCGCTGCGCGCGCTGACCTGGCCGGAGAAGGGCCACGCCCTCGCTATCCTGGCCGGTTGCGCCTTCACGGCCCTGGCCATGGAGCGGCTCGGCTACCGGCTGACCGTGATCCTCCTGCTCGCATTTCTCCTGTGGGTGGTCGAGAGGAAGCGACCGGCCGTGGTGGTGGGAACCGCGCTGGGGCTCTCCCTGGGAACGTTCTAT
>JACQVO010000300.1 GCA_016209725.1 Candidatus Methylomirabilota bacterium
ATCCCAGGGAACATCGTTCTCTTGGCCAGCGCCCTCATCATCGCCGGCTTCGGGACCAAGGCGGGGCTGGTGCCGTTCCATGCCTGGCTCCCCGACGCCCATGCCGAGGCCCCCATCCCCGTCAGCGCTCTCCTGTCGGGCATCGTCATCAAGGTGGGGGCCTACGCCCTGGCCAGGACCATCACCATCTTCGCTCCCAGTTTCCCCGCCGTCGTCCTGTTCGTCGCTGTCCTCTGTTCCATCAGCATGCTGGTGGGGATGATGATGGCATTGGTCCAGGACGACATCAAGCGGATGATGGCGTACTCCAGCGTCAGCCAGATCGCCTACGTGGTGGAGGGGCTCGGCCTGGGGACCTACCTGGGGGTGTACGGCGGCCTCTTTCATCTCATGAATCACACCATTATCAAGGCCCTCCTGTTCTTGACGGCGGGGGCCCTGATGTTCGCCACCGGGATGCGGAAGATCAGTGAACTGGGGACGGCCCGGAGGCGGATGCCCATCACGGCTTTTTCCTTCTTCGTGGGGGCCCTGGCTATCAGCGGGGTCCCGCCCTTCAACGGGTTCTTGAGCAAGTTCACCATCTTCATCGCTCTGGCGGAGCAGGGGCTCCTCTGGGCGGCGGTCATCGCCGTCATCACCGGCTTCCTGTCCATCGCGTGTTTCGGCCGGGCCGCCTACCGCCTGTTCTGGGCGGTGCCGGCGGAGGCGAAGGGGGGGACTCCAGAAGAAATTATCCGCGAGGTTCCGCCGACGATGTGGGCAGGGATGATCATTCTGGCTGGCCTGTGCATCCTGCTCGGGTTCTACCCCCACCTGGTCCATCCCGCATTGGATCGCGCGACGAGCATCATCCTGAAGCTGTCGGCAGGGCCATGAGGAGGCCATGAGGAGGAATGCCAGATGCTGAAGGAGCTATGCCGGAAGGCCTTCCCAAGATCGCTGTGGGTGTACCACGCGAACACCGGCGGCTGCAACGGGTGCGACATCGAGGTGATCGACGCCCTCACCCCGTACTACGACGCGGAGCGGTTCGGGATCAAGCTGGTAGCCTCCCCCCGCCATGCCGATGTCCTCTTGGTGGCCGGCCCGGTGACCCGCCAGGTGGAGCCGGCCCTCAAGCGCTTGTACGCGGCGGTGCCCAACCCGAAACTGGTCTTTGCCATCGGCTCCTGCGCCATCGGTGGGAACCTGTGGTTCGATACCTATCATGTTCACCACGGAGGCCTCGGGGATCTGATCCCTGTGTCTTTCTACATCCCCGGCTGCCCACCGCGCCCCGAGGCGATCCTGTACGGGGTGGCAGTCGCCCTGGGTCTGGCGCCCAAAAAAGTGGAGAGGCGGGTGGCCGTCCAGCAGTTCCTCCAGCAGATCGAAAGCGGGTCCTCCGTTCCTCGGGGGGAAGATGGCCAACGACCAATGACCAATGCGGGAGGGAACCCGGTGGACCAGGGAGCTTGAACATGAAGCTCCGGCGGTTTCTCGGTGTGTGCGTGGCGGTGTTCGCGCTCACGGGCTGTCACCTGCCTGCGACCCCTGAGGGCAAACGGCTGATCAGGATCGCCGTCCTCCCCGCCTACTCCCTGGAGGTCATGACGAAGAAGTATGTCCCGTTCATGGAATATCTGTCCCGGGAGAGCGGGCTGAAGGTGGAGTACGTTTCATCCTTGAGCTATAGCGACTATCTGGCGGTGGTGGAAGGTTCACGGGTCGATTTCGGGCTCCAAAACGCGCTGATCTTCCAGATCCTCCGGAAGACGCGCAGCGCCTATCCGGTGGTTCAGGCGTTGGGCTCCAAGGCGGTCCCCGTGGAGCGCGGGGTCATTGTCACCCATGCGAAGAGCGGTATCCAGGAGATCGGGCAACTCAAAGGGAAAAGGATCATGGCCACCTCGAAGCGTGCCCTGGCGGGATACCTGGCCCAGGCGGACCGGCTGAGGGAGGCGGGGATTGACCCCGAGCGGGACGTCCGGATCATCTTGGGGGGGAGGCAGGACGAGGTGCTCCTCAAGATTCTCCTGGGGGAGAAGGCTGATGCCGCCTTTATCCGGGAGGACGTGCTGGAAGCGGTGAGGGGCCGGGTGGACCTCACCCGGATCCGGATCATCGGGTACACGGAGTACTTCCCGACGTGGTGTCTCGCGGCCTTCCGGGAGACCGACCCGACGGTGGTGGCGAAAGTTCAGGAGGCCCTCTTGAAGCTTACGACGGAGAATCCCGAGCATGTCCGAATCCTCGATGGGCTCGGGGCCGCCGGATTCATCCCCGCGGACCCGGAGCGCTACGAGAAGGTCCTGGAGGTGGCAGCCGCCCTACGCCTGCCCCTCTGATCCTTAGCACGATACCTTCTCCCCTGGTGGGAGAAGGATAGGATGAGGGGGAGGAACCGGGACCCGAAATGCACGAGACGTCGGTTGCAACCAAGGTGGTAGCTGCCTCTGTGGAGGAGGCACAGCGGCGGGGCCTCCATCAGGTGCGGGCCCTCCATCTTCGGGTCGGGGTCCTCTGGGGGATCGAGCCCACGTCCTTCGCCTTTCAGGTGACCGTGTTTGCTCGAGGAACCCTCCTGGAGGGAGCGCATCTCACGCTTGAGATGGTCCCGAGCCTGGCCAGGTGCAAATCCTGCGGGATGGAGGTGAAGGATCCCCGGCTGGACGAGCCGGGCTTCCTCCATAACCTGGCCCACGGGATGATTCTGGTGGAGGCTCTCCTCTCGTGCAGGCGATGTGGGGATGGGGCCGTAGCCATCGAGCAGGGGCGGGAACTGGACGTGGTGGAGGTGGAGGGGTGAGGGGAAGCCCGTGGCCGCAATGGTAGCCCCAAAAGTGGAGCAGCGCGCCAGGAGGATCCACGTCAGCGGGATCGTCCAGGGTGTCGGCTTCCGGCCCTTCGTCTACCGCCTTGCCAAGGACATGGGGCTGAAGGGGTTTGTCAGGAACACGCCTCACGGTGTGGAGATCCACATCGAGGGAGACGGGGCCTCAAGATCGTTCGTAGAACGGCTCCGGGGAAGCGCCCCTCCCAACGCCAGGATCGACAGAATAGAGGTCCTCCCCGACACGGACCAAGGCTACGCAGACTTCACCATAGACACAACATCAGGGGGCGAGGCCACCGTCTTCGCACCGCCGGATCTGTTCCTGTGCGGGGAGTGTTTCGACGAGCTCTTCACCCCCTCCGACAGGCGGTACCGCTACCCCTTTATCAACTGCACGAACTGTGGCCCGCGCTACACGATCATTCGCGGACTTCCCTATGACAGGGTGAACACGACCATGAAGGTGTTCAGGATGTGTCCCCGGTGTGACGGGGAGTACCGCGACCCATCCGACCGAAGGTTCCACGCGGAGCCCAATGCCTGTCCCGATTGTGGGCCTGGGGTTTTCTTCACGGAAGGCGGAGAGAAAGTCCCCGGAGGAATCGAGAGGGCAGTCGAGAGGCTGAGGCAGGGAATGCTCCTTGCCCTCAAGGGGATGGGCGGCTTCCATCTCTTATGCGATGCCAGGAATGCCCGGGCGGTCGAGAGGCTCAGGGACCTGAAGCAGAGGGAGAGGAAACCCTTCGCCCTCATGGCACGGGACCTGGAAACCGTGGAGGCGGTCGCCGATGTGACCGGCGACGAGAAGGCCGTTCTCCTCTCGGCGCAACGTCCCATCGTCCTCGTGAGGAAGCGGACGCAGATCGAGGGGATATCCCCGGGGATACCGACCTATGGGATCATGCTCCCCTACACCCCGCTCCACGCCCTCATCATGGAGCGGATTCCCCTCGTCGTGGCCACGAGCGCCAACCTCAGGGAAGGTCCCATCCTCAAGGACGAAAGCGAAGGGGTCCGGGAGCTCTCGGACTGCCTCCTCACCCACAACCGGGACATCGTCATGCGCTGCGATGACTCCGTCCTCAAGTTGGCGGCCGGGAGGAGGATCTTCGTCCGGAGGGCCCGGGGGTTTGTCCCTGAGCCCCTGGGGATCAATTTCGAGGGCAGGAATCGCATCCTGAGCCTCGGCGGGGAGCTGAAGAACACCGTCTCCATCCTCAAAGACGGCTACATCATCACCAGCCAGTACCTGGGGGACATGAAGGACCTGGGGAACCGGCAGTACCTGGAAGAGGTCATCGCCCATTTCTCCACCCTCTACGCCTTTGTCCCCGATGTGGTGACCTGTGACCTCCATCCGGACTTCACGACGACGCGAATGGCCGAGGGATGGGGAAAACCGGTTGTGAGGGTCCAGCACCACATGGCCCATGTCTTCGCTGTCCTGGCAGAGCATGGCCTTTCCCCCGAGGAGCCGTTCCTCGGGGTGGCCCTCGACGGGGTCGGCTATGGCGAGGATGGACGCATCTGGGGAGGGGAGTTTTTCGTCGGGGGCCGCGGGATGATCCAGCGGGCGTTTCACGTCCGGTACGTCCCGCAGCAGGGCGGCGACCTCGCCACCCTGGAGCCGTGGCGGATGGCCCTGGGTTATACGATGGATGCCCTCGGGAAGCCGGTGAGGATGGGCGTCCTTGCCACGGTGGATGAAAAGAAGCTCACGGCCGCGGGAAATGCCATCCGGCAGGGAGTGAACTCCCCCCTCACCTCGTCCGTGGGGAGGCTGTTCGATGCGGTCTCGGCGATCCTCGGGATAGCCCCGCTCAGGATCGATTACGAGGCCGAGGCGGCCATGCGGCTCGAGGGGATCGCATGCGAGGATGCTCAAGAATACTATCCGTTCGAGGTCCGCGGGGACGAGATCGACATGCGGGAGACCATACGGGCTGTTGTGGAGGATACCGCGCCGCCTGCGGTGATATCGGGGAAGTTCCACAACACTATCGCCCAGGTGATCCTCACGGTGTGCGAGGCCTCTAGGAAGAGGTACGGCATCCAGAGGGTCATCCTGAGTGGCGGGGTGTTCCTCAACGCTGTCCTCCTGGCCAGGGCCATCACGAGCCTGAGGGAGATGGGTGTGGAGGTCTATGCCCCGGAAAAGCTCTCGCCTGGGGACGAGGCGATCTCGGTGGGTCAGGCGTATTTTGCGGCCCTGAACAGAGGAGAGGCGTGATGTGCCTCGCCGTCCCCCTCAGGCTGATTGAGATAAGCGGGGATATCGGGGTCGTGGAGATGGGCGGGCTTAGGAGGCGGACGAACCTGAGCCTCGTGGAGAACCCGAAGGTCGGGGACTATCTCATTGTCCATGCGGGCTTTGCCATCTCCATCCTTGACCAGCAACAGGCCGAGGAGACCCTGGATCTGATCACGCGGTGCATCGAGAAGGCCGACGGATCCTCTCCTGAGAAAGGAGAGGCCTGAGGCCGGGCGGTTCCTGGGATGGATCCCTTGCTCCTCAGGGAAGAACGAAGCGTCAGGGCCCTCCTGAAGGAGGTGGATGCCCTCCTGGAGAGGGTGGATCGGGAGCTCAGGATCATGGAGGTGTGCGGCACCCACACCATGACCGCACACCGGAGCGGCCTCGGAAACCTCCTGAGGAAAAAGGGGCTGCGGCTCATCTCCGGGCCGGGATGCCCGGTGTGCATCACCCCGGATGGAATTGTGGGGGCTGCCGCAGCGCTTGTCACCGAAAGGCCTGATATTGTCCTGGCGTCCTTCGGCGACATGCTGCGGGTCCCCACCCCGAAGAAGCACCTCCTCCATCTCGTCCCGGCAAAAGGCTCGACTGTGAAGACGATCTATTCCCCGGAGGAAGTTCTGGACATCGCCCGCGCCAGCCCCGGAAAGCAGGTCGTCTTCCTGGCCGTCGGGTTCGAGACGACGATCCCCTCCATCGCCTGGACCGTAGAGGAAGCCGAGAGGAGCGGGCTGAAAAACCTCTCCTTCATCACCTGCTTGCGCCTCGTGCCGCCCCCCCTGAGGGCGATCCTGGCCTCGGGGGAGTCCGGGCTTGACGGCTTCATCTATCCAGGTCACGTCAGCGTGATCATCGGCTCCCAGCCCTACGAGTTCATCGCCAGGGAGTTCAGCGTGCCAGGGGCCGTCACGGGTTTTGAACCCGTGGACCTTCTCCTCGGTATCCTCAGCGTCCTCAGGCAGATCGAGGGAGGAGAGGCCCGTGTGGATATCGCCTATTCCAGGGCAGTGAGGCCCGAAGGGAACCCGGCTGCACGGAGGGTGATGGCGAGTGCCTGCGAGGTTACCGACGGGGAGTGGAGGGGGTTCGGCGCGATCCCCGCGAGCGGGTTGCGGTTGAGGAACAGGGATCTGGATGCCTTCGAGAGGTTCTCCCTTGCCTATGATTTCTCGTGGGAGAACATGGCGTGCGGGTGCGGGGACGTGGTGAGGGGGCTCATCGAGCCCGAGCAGTGCCCTCTGTTCGGGAACCCCTGCACGCCGGAGCAGCCCATGGGCCCCTGCATGGTCTCGGTAGAGGGGAGTTGCCTCATCCATTACAAGTACGGGGATACGATGTGGACAGGATAAGCCTCAGCCTCGGCTCCGGTGGCAAGCTCATGAGGGAATTCCTGAGGACCCTCATCCTCAGGCACCTCGGGAATCCCTGCCTGGATGGCCTGGCGGACAGCGCCCACCTCGAGATCAGGGGGAGGGTCGGGTTCACCACAGACAGCTTTGTCATCCAGCCGATCTTCTTCCCAGGAGGCGATATCGGCAGGCTGGCCGTGGCTGGCACCGTCAATGACCTGGTGGTGTCGGGCATAAAGCCCCTGTATCTTTCCCTGTCCCTCATCCTGGAGGAGGGGTTCCCGGTCTCCGACCTCAAGAAGGTCCTCTCCTCGGTGCGGGAGGCGGCGGCGGAGGCTGGGGTCATGGTGGTCACGGGAGATACGAAGGTTGTCCGAAGGGGTGAGGCCGACGGACTCTATATCAACACGGCCGGAGTCGGCCAGGTGGTCGCAGAGCCAGGCGGGATAGAGGGGGGGGATGTCATCATCCTGACGGGCAGCGTGGGGGACCACTCCGTGGCGGTGATGGTGGCCCGGAGGGAGTTCGAGTTTGAGGGGGAGATGGAAAGCGACTGCCGGCCGCTCCACGGGCTCCTGCCCCTGTGGCAGATGGGGGTGAAATGGATGCGCGACATCACGAGGGGTGGGTTGGCAACTATCCTGTGCGAGTGCGCCGAGGGGGGGGATGTCCCCGTGTTCGTAGAGGAAGCACGGGTGCCGCTGTCGGCACCGGTGAGGGCGATCTCGGAGATCCTGGGCCTCGATCCCCTCTATCTGGCCAGTGAGGGGAAGGCGGTGGTGATTGCCCCCCGGGACAGGGCGGAGGGGATCGTGGATTTTCTGCGAAGCCTGCCGGCAGGAAAGTCTTCAGCGGTTATCGGGAGGATCGGGGGCCACGAGAGGAAAGGCGAGGTTGTTCTCAAGAGCATCTCGGGGGGGTTGAGGCTGCTGGAGCCCCTCACGGGTGAGCTCTTGCCAAGGATCTGTTAGTCCTGAGCAGGGTGCCGACAAGGGAGGAGGTCATCAGCATGTCCTCGGAACCCCTCGCGCTCATGGTTACCGCCGCTTCCCTCGGGTGCTTCCACGCCGTGCTGGGACCCGATCACTACCTGCCGTTTGTCGTAATGGCTCGGACGGGAGGGTGGTCCTTGGCCAAGACGACGTGGGTCACGGTGCTGTGTGGGCTTGGGCATGTCGGGAGCTCGGTCCTGCTGGGCATGGTTGGCATCGCCTTCGGTATCGGCCTGACCCGGGTGGAAGCGACGGAGGGGTTTCGGGGAGACGTCGCGGCCTGGGCCCTGATCGCTTTCGGATTGGTCTACTGCATCTGGGGCGTCCGCCGTGCGGTAAGGAATCGACCCCATACGCACTGGCATCTCCACGCTGACGCGACCGGCCACGTCCACACGCACGTGCACACGGGCGAACACCTGCACATCCATGACGCGGAAGCGGCCTCCAACCTCACGCCGTGGATCCTCTTCACGATATTCGTACTGGGTCCATGTGAGCCCCTCATTCCCCTGCTGATGTATCCCGCGGCTAAAGCCAGCTTGTGGGGCCTGGCGCTGGTCACCATGATCTTCGGCGGGGCGACAATCCTCACGATGCTAAGCATCGTCCTGATCTGCTCTTTGGGCGTCGCCCGGCTGCCCCTCGGACGGCTGGAACGCTATAGCAATGCCTTCGCCGGGGCAGCCATTTTCGCGTGCGGCGTGGCCATTGAGTCGTTCGGACTATAGGCTCAAGACGTTTCGTCGTTTCCTCTACATCCCTGCTCCTCAGTGCAGAATCAATCCTGAGAATGCGTGGCATCAGCATCGCGCTTGGCCCGCTTTTTGTCCTGACGGCCTAGCACGCGGGAGGCTTGCGGTGAGCGACGGTCGTCCTGCCGACACCTCCCGTGCGGACAAGACCTTGACAAATTCCCGTGCCTGGGGGAGCGTTACGCGCGCGCCCGCTGCCTGCTGTGGAGGCTGTGCGTGAAGATCACCTCGGTCGAGACGTTCCGGCTGCGCTTTCCCGTGGATCCGTACCGATACGGCGCCTCGTCGAAAGGCTGGATTCGCGACCGCAGCTCGCTCCTGGTCCGGGTGAAGACCGATGCGGGCGTCGAGGGTTGGGGGGAAGGGGGACAGACGGGACCGCCCGAGCTCACCCAGGTCGTGGTGGACCACAGCCTGGCGCCCCTCCTCGTGGGGGAAGACCCCTTCGCCTCCACCATTCTTGGGCGGGCCGTTCCGGGACCGGGTGGTCCCCTACGCGACCGGCATGTACATCAAGCAGGGCCGGGACCGGGCGGAGCAGTTCCGCATCCTGCAAGACGAGGCCAGAGGATACGTCGCTCAGGGCTTCTCGGCCATGAAGATGAAGATCGGCTTCTTCCACCCAAGACAGGACATCGCCCTGGTGGCCGCCATCCGCGAGGCCATCGGTCCGGACATTCGGCTGGCGGTGGACGCCAACCACGCGTACAACGGCTATACCGCCGTCGAGGTCGGGCGGGCGATAGAACGGTATCAGATTGCCTGGTTCGAGGAACCCGTCCCGCCGGAGGATCTCCAGGGGTACCTGCAGGTCAAGGCCAGGGTGAACATCCCTATCAGCGGGGGCGAGGTGGAGTACACCTCGTTCGGCGCGCGGGAGCTGATCGCGAGGAGGGCGGTGGACATCATCCAGCCCGACACCTGCGGGTGCGGCGGGATCACGGAGTGCTGGCGGATCGCGGCCCTGGCCCGGGCCTACGGCATCCAGTACTTTCCCCACGTGTGGGGCTCGGTGGTAGGTCCGGCGGCGTCGCTGCACCTGCTGGCTTCCTTGCCGCCGTGCCCGCCGACGGGCAACCCGTCCCCCTACTATCAGGAGCCCCTCCTGGAATTCGATCGGAACCCCAGCCCGTTGCGGGATGAGATGTCGGCGGAGCCCATTCGGTTCGAGGACGGCTTCGTCCGGGTGCCGCAGGGTCCGGGCCTGGGGATTACCATTAACCCGGAGGTGTTGGAGCACTATCAGGTAGCCTGATGGGGCAATGCCAATCCGGTCGTCATTCGATATTTGCGCCTTTGGCAGATTCGATTTCGACATTATCAATCGTGCGGAAGGAGGAGAGGGATGCGCCTTGTGACCTTTGAGTTCCAGGGGCGGACCCGTCTGGGCGCGGAACAGGACGGCCAGGTGGTGGATCTGAATCGGGGATACGCCCTGCTTCTGGCGACGCGCGGCGCGGACGACTTCCAGGCGCGCGCGGATCGGGAGCTGCCCGCGGACATGCGGGGATTCCTGGATCTCTGGGACCAGAGCCTGTCCAGGGCGAAGCAGGTCTTGGCCTTTGCCCGGGAGATGCAAGCCATGAAGGTCTCCTTCGC
>JACQVO010000301.1 GCA_016209725.1 Candidatus Methylomirabilota bacterium
GACCAAAGCCGCCATGGCGGCTCTGCGGCCGCAGGGGGGCGGTTCCATCGTCCACATCGCCTCCCGCAGGGCCATCCGGGTCAAGGACGAGCACGGAGCCTATGCCGCGTCCAAGGCCGGTCTCCTGCAGCTCACGCAGATGGCGGCGTTGGAGGGGGCGCCCCACGGCATCCGCGTCAACTGCGTCTGTCCGGGGTTCATAGACACGCCGATGACCCGGTCGGGATACGGGGACGAGGCCTTTGCAATGTGGAACAAGGTCTGCCCTCTGGGCCGCGCCGGCCGTCCGGAGGACATCGCTCGGGCGATGCTGTTCCTGGCCTCCGACGAGGCATCGTTCATCACGGGAGTGACCCTGCCCGTGGACGGTGGACGCACCATTCTGTGACCGGAAGAATCTTGACACCTCTGGTCTTTGCGGCTAGACTGCGCCATCCTTTTTCCTCAATGAGGGGGTATGACCCGTAGTCGAGGCCGGAAGAACGGCACACTCTTCTATGAGCTTCACTGCATCTCCTGCGGCAAGCAGGTCCGGGAGACGGAAAGCAGCACCCGCTGCCCCGCCTGTCACCGGCCGCTGGACGTCCGCTACGATTACGACTACATCCGCTCTCGCCTGAACCGCTACTCCCTGAAGACCTCGCCGGTCAAGGCCCTCAAGTATCTCGACTTCTATCCCCTCCTGAACCTGAACCTCGTGGTCTCCATGGACGAGGGCGGGACTCCGCTCTATCGCTGTAAGCGACTGGCGGAGCGCACGGGCCTGCGCCACCTCTACATCAAAAACGAGGGGGCGAACCCGACGGGCGTGTTCAAGGACCGGGGGAGCCTGGTCGAACTCACGAAGGCCAAGGAGCAGGGGGCCCGGGCGGTCTGTGTGGCCTCCACGGGAAACATGGCCGCCTCCGTGGCCGCCTATTCCTCCGTGGCCGGACTGCCGTGTTACGTTCTGGTCCCGGAGGGAACGCCCATCGGCAAGATGGCACAGGCCCTGTCCTACGGTGCCCGGGTCATCCAGATTCGGGGGACCTACAGCGACGCCGCCCGCCTCGCCGAGGAGGCGAGCGCGCGCCACGGGTTCTACCTGGCCGGTGACTACGCCTTCCGGGTGGAGGGGCAGAAGTCGCAGGCCTTCGAGATCATCGAGCAACTGGACTGGCAGGCGCCGGCCGCGGTCATCGTCCCCCTCGGTTGCGGGACCAACATGGCCGCCGTGTGGAAGGGGTTCAAGGAATTCTACGAGTTGGGGTTCATCGACCGGCTGCCTCGGATGATCGGGGTACAGCCCGACGGCTGCTCGCCCATCGTGGCCGCCTTCCAGCAAGGGTCGGAGCAGGTGGTGCCCGTGGAGAAGCCGTTCACCGTCTGCACGGCCGTCGCGGCCGGGGACCCGGTGGACGGCCAGAAGGCCCTGACCGCCTTGCGCGAGTCGGGGGGATGCGGGGTCATCCTGAGCGACGCCGAGATCCTGGAGGCCCAGCAGCAGTTGGCCCACCTGGAGAGCATCTTCGTGGAGCCGGCCGGCGCCATTCCCATCGCCACCGTGCCGGCCCTGCTCACCTCAGGGCGGATCCGGCCGGACGAGGTCGTCGTCTGTCTGGCCACCGGAAACGGGCTGAAGGATCCCAAGGCCGCCTTGCGCGTCCTGCCCTCACCCGCCACCATCGAGCCCACCTTGGCCGAGGTGGACAAGTTCCTCAAGCTCCGCCTGTATGATCTCCGCGCCGCCGCCGCCAAGGACGGAGGTCGCAGCATCTTCGACCAGGTCCCATCCCAGCACAAGGTCAGTCAGAGCGTGCAGGAAGAGCTGGGAGTGAAGCTGACGGCGGACTACGCCCACCGGGTGACAACCCTGGTCGCCGACTTCGTGCGGAAGGGAAAGGCCATTACCAAGGCCGACCTCCAGTACATCGTGGAGAACGTCCTCAAGGCGCGCAAAGAAGAGCGACCCATCCTGCGGGTCGAGGACTTCCAGGTCACGACCTCCATGAAGGGGAAGGCAGAGGCCAAGGTCCGGATTCGGTTCGACGGTGAAGAGGTCACGGCGGCGGCGAAAGGGGTGGGGCCGGTGGATGCGGTGGTGAACGCCCTCAAGAGCGCGGCCGAGAGCCGGGGAAAGCTCTTCTTCGACCTGGTGGACTTCCAGGTCGAGATCAACTCGCCGGGGACCGACGCCTCGGTCGAGACGACGATCATCATGAAGGACACCAAGAACAACCGGGTGGTGGCCACCGGCACCTCGCCGGATATCATCGTGGCCTCGGTGAGCGCCTTCGTGGACGGGTACAACGTGCTCTGGTCGAGGCAGAAGGAGTAAGGCCCCAAGAAGAGCCGAGCCTGCGACGAGCTCAGGCGAGTCGAGCCGAGAGCCTAGAGCCCTGGGGAAGACAAGGCGGGAAGGCGGCGCGGGTGCCCATGGGCGCCAGCCGGAAGAAAAGGCAGGAGAAAGCCGGGACATCAGCTCCCGGCGTTTGTGTTTCAAGGGGAGGGATTGAGGAAGCGCCGGGCCGTCGTCGGACGAGACCGTTGGAGGTCAGGCCGCAGGAGGCAATTCTCGCAGCGCGGGACGGGACGGCAGAAGTCCTTGCCGACGGCGACGAGCCATGCATGGAATTCGTTGTACAGCGGGAGATCCGGGGGCAGGTGTTGCATGAGCCGCGCCTGGACGGCGTCGTAGGTGGCGCCGGGTCGGATCAGGCCGTGGCGGCCGAGGATGCGGCGGGTATAGGCATCCACTCGTAGCGGGCGCGGAGGAAGCCGAGGAAGGCTTTGACGCGCCGTGCCTTTGTCCTATAATATCCCGACAGCCGGAGGAGCCTGCCCAGCCTGGGCCAGGGCATCCGGTGTCAGGACGCGGGCCTGGCGGAGGTGCAACCGGATCCACGGGGAATTGAACCGCCGCTACCAACGGCATCGCCGTTGGTGCGCCAAGGGCGCCGAAATATCTCTCTTGGGAAAAGACGGGAAATGGCAATCACCCCGATTTCTGGGGCCCTGTTCGGTTGTCTAGGAATGAGCTGCTCCGACCTTGGCGACCTCGGCGCCTTGGCGGTTTGTTAGTCGGGTGAAGATGAGATGTCCAAGATTCTTGGAGTGGATTGGGGGCGCGTCACCCTCGGCCTGGCGGTGAGCGATGATCTCGGGATCACCGCCCAGGGCCTCACGAGTCTGCCCAGGGTCAGCGAGGCCAAGGATGTGGAGGCCATCGGCGCCTTCATCCGCGAACTGGGGATCGGGGAGATCGTGGTCGGCCTCCCAAAGAACATGGATGGAAGTCAGGGACCGTCCGCCGAGGCGGCCCGGAAGTTTGCGCAGGCCTTGCACGACCGGCTGGAGATTCCGGTGCACCTGTGGGATGAGCGGCTGACCACCCTGGCGGCCGAGCGGGTGCTGCTCGACGCGGGGACGTCGCGCCGCACGCGCCGGGCGCTGGTGAACCAAGTGGCGGCGAGCATGATCCTCCAGGGCTTCCTCGACCGCCAGCGCGTCAGGGTGGACCGGGAGGATTCCTAGCGGATGGCGACGAGCCTGTCTACGGGTT
Organism: Candidatus Methylomirabilota bacterium; assembly: GCA_016209725.1. GTDB lineage: Bacteria > Methylomirabilota > Methylomirabilia > Methylomirabilales > 2-02-FULL-66-22 > 2-02-FULL-66-22. The sequence continues at coordinate 3,542 of JACQVO010000301.1, forward strand.
GGCGAGGGCTGAGCGCCCTCTTTCTCGCCCTGGTGTTGACCGCCGTCGGCGTCCGGACCTACCTTCAGTCCGATGCAGCCCGTTCTCTTGAACCGGGGACGAATTCCCAGACCATCGTCTACATCAAGCCCAAGACCGGCGTTCAGGAGATCGCGGATGTTTTGCGGGAGGCCGGCGTCATCCAAAGTCGCTGGATGTTCCTGGTGCTCGCATACCTGCAGGGATCCCTCACGCGCCTGCACGCCGGCGAGTACGAGTTCGCGCGGGGCATGTCTCTCCTGGAGATTTTGCGGAAGCTCGAGGCGGGTCGGGTCATCACGCACCAGGTCACCGTTCCGGAGGGATTCACGGCCGAGGATGTTGCCCGGCTGCTGGCGGGGGAGCGACTGGTGGACATCGAGCGCTTCAAGATCTTGGTGGCGGATCCGGGATTCGTCGACAGTCTGGGGCTCCCCGGCGAAAGCCTGGAGGGTTACCTGTTCCCCGACACCTACCGGCTCACCCGGGGGATGGGCGAGGAGGAGATCATCCGGATCATGGTGAGTCGTTTCCGCCAGGCAGTCCCGAAGGACATCCAGGATCAGGCCGAGCGCCTGGGCCTGGACGTCCACGGGGTGGTCACGCTGGCCTCCCTCATCGAGAAGGAGGCCGGGCTGGACCGGGAGCGCCCCCTGGTGGCGGCCGTCTTTCACAACCGCCTCCGGCGGAACATGCCCCTCCAATCGGATCCTACCGCAATCTACGGCGCTCCCGGCCCCCGGCGCAGGATCACGACGCTGGACCTGCGGCGGAACACCCCCTACAACACCTACCTCAGGGCGGGCCTGCCGCCCGGACCCATCGCCAATCCGGGACTGGCGTCGCTCTTGGCGGCGCTGAATCCGGCCCCGGTAAATTTCCTGTACTTCGTGGCCAAAAAGGACGGCTCGCATTTCTTCTCCAGGACGCTGGAGCAGCACGCCCAGGCGGTGCGCCGGTACCAGGTGAAGACCGACGCGTCCGGGAATCCCGGCTGATGACGAACGTGGGTTCCATCGCCGAGGCCGGCCACCGCAGCGCGGCACGTCGAGGACGCGGCATATCTGTGGGGGAATCGGAGGTGCACATGAGGGCGTGGATCAGGTTGGTGACGCTGGTCGGAATCCTGGCGAGCCTGGTGGCCTGCACCGGGCCCGAGGCCGAGGTCGCCCAGCAAGATAGAGCGCAGGGCCATTACGATATCGGCCTCGGCGCCCTCGCCGAGAACAACTTCAGCAAGGCCATCAGCGAGTTCAAGCTTGCGGTGGAGGAGAATCCCCGCAACGCCCGCCATCACCATGGGCTGGGGAACGCCTATCTGCGCAACAACCAGATCGACGAGGCCATCGCCGCCCTCCGGAGAGCGGGGGAGCTGGACCCCCGTCTCTCGGACGCGTTCAATGACCTGGGCGCGGCCTACATGCGCAAGCAGATGTGGGATCCAGCCATAGATGCCTTCCGCCGGGCCCTGGCGAATCCCAACTACCTGAATCCGGAACGGGCGTACTTGAATCTGGGAAACATCTACTTCATCCGGGGACAGCTCGACCAGGCCGCGGAGGAATTCCGGCGCCTCCTGGACCTGTTCCCCCAGTTGGCCGATGGCCACTTTTTCCTGGGCCGGACCCTCCTGGCGCAGGGGAAATTGGCGGAGGCCCGGGAGCGCATCGAGCAGGCGATCAAGCACGACGGCACCGTTCCGACGTTCCATCTGGACCTGGGGATTGTGCTCCTGCGTTCGGGCCAGCGTGCGGAGGCTCGGGAGAGTTTCCGGCGAGCCCTGGACCTCAACCCGGCCGGCCCCGAGGCCGAGCAGATTCGCCGCTACTTGCGAGAGCTGAACTGAGTCAATGAAGAACTGACAACCGACAATGCAAGACTGATCAATGGGGTGATCGGTTGTCAGTTGTGGGTTGTCCGTTTTAGATTGTAAACGCTCTTCAGGAGGCCCAATCATGGCCATACCCGGTCCGGGCAAGACCACCGGCTGGGCGGAGTCGTTCGAGCGCCTGGCCCGCCTCATTCCGGGTTTGGGGCGCTACCAGGATCGCGAAGGACTGCGGGAGGCGGACAAACAGGTCCGCACCTACCTGGCCGAGCTGATCGCCGAACTCGGGCGGACCGTCGAGGGAGCAGAGCGCCGCCTCACCGAGGCCGGGCGCCTGGAGCGGCTGCCCGCCCTTGACCGCGTGGTGCGGCTGATCGGCACGCTGGCGGATCGGATCCGCTATGCGAGCTACGGCTTCGCGGGCGTCTTCGACCTGCACAAGATCCGGGAGAGCGAGCTGACGGCCCTGCATCGCTTTGATCTCAATCTGGTGGAGGCGGTCCCGCGCCTCCGGACCCCGATCCAGGCCCTGGCCGATGCGGCGGCGGATGACGCGACCTTCCCCCGGGCCCTGCAGGCGGTGGAGACGGCGATTCAGGAGTTCGAGCAAACGTTGGTGGAACGGGACCGGCTGGCGCGCGGCCTCTGACCCGAAGGGAAATATCTCACCGCCAAGACCCAACTGTTTCGGGGTTGCCCCTGAATGGGAGGTGACATGGCCATTCTCATGGAAGTCATCGAGTGGTTCGATCCGGATGGCCGGCAGTTCGTGCATCGGATCCCCGAAGAGGGGTCGACCGATATCAAGATGGGCGCCCAGCTCATCGTCCGGGAGAGCCAGGCCGGCGTGTTCTTCCGCGACGGGAAAGGGCTGGACGTGTTCGGGGCGGGACGGCATACGCTCTCCACCCTGAACCTGCCCATCCTGACGAAGGTCCTGAGCCTTCCCTGGGGATTCACCAGCCCCTTCCGGGCCGAGGTGTACTTCGTCAACCTGAAGGTCTTCACCGACCTGAAGTGGGGGACGAAGGAGCCGGTGGCCTTCAAGGACAAGGAGCTGGGGCTGGTGCGGCTGCGCGCCTTCGGTATCTTCACCGCGCGGGTCACCCAGCCGCTCCTGTTCATCAACACCCTGGTCGGCACCCAGGGCGCCTACACCTCGGAGGAGGTGGAGGGCTACCTGCGGGAGGTGATCGTCTCCCGGTTGAACGATTTCCTCGGGGAGCACGTGGACACCATCTTCCAGCTTCCCAAGCAGTACGACGAGATCGGCGTGGCGGTGAAGACGCGCCTCCAGGACGATTTCCGCCGGTACGGCCTGGACCTGATCGACTTCTTCATCAACGCCATCACCCCGCCGCCAGAGGTCCAGCGGATGTTCGACGAGCGGTCGGGCATGGCGGCCGTCGGGAACCTGGACGACTTTTTCAAGTTCAAGGCGGCCAAGGCGTTGGGGGATGCCGCGGGCGGCGTGGGGGCGGCGGGGGGCCAGGCCGCGGGCGGGATGGGCCTCGGCCTCGGAGCCGGGCTGGGCTTCATGCTGCCGGGAATGATCTACCAGACCCTGCGGCCCGAGGACGCGGACCCACAGCGCATCCAGGCACGGGGCGTGGTGAACTGCCCCGACTGTCACGCCGAGGTTCCCCTGGCGGCCCGGTTCTGCCCCGCCTGCGGGAATCAGATGGTGGTGATGAGCAAATGCCCGCAGTGCGGGAAGAATGTCACCGTCCAGGCCAAGTTCTGCCCGGCCTGCGGCGTGAATCTCAAGACGACGCTCGCCTGCGGCCACTGCAACGCTGCGCTGCCGCCGGGGACGAAATTCTGCACGAACTGCGGTGAAGCCCTCGCTCCCCCTGCGCCGTGAAGGTTCCCTGTCCCCAATGCGGGGGTGAGGTCCAGCTCCAGGAGACGAGCGGGTTCGTCGGCTGCCCCTTCTGCGGCACAAGTTTGGTCCTGGATCTGACGGGCGTCCGCCCGCATCTGCTCTACCGACCCCGCCAGAATGCGGCGGACGTGTTGCCCCTCCTGCGCCGCTGGTGCGATGCGCAGGGACTGCCCCCGCCGTCCGGCCTCTCCGGCGCCCAGGTGGTGTATCGCCCGTTCTGGCGCTATGTGTCACGGGGACATCCGCAACTGGTTGCCGCCTGGCCCGCCCTCGAGTCGAGGTGGAGCGATGTCCAGGTGCCCCCGGCGGAGCAGGTGATCTACGACCCGGCCGGCGTCGCCGGAGGCCGCCTGGTCGAGCCGAGCGTCGCAGAGGCGGCGGCGCGCCACCGCGTCTTTGGGGAAAACGCGGCGTCGGTGGAGGCGGGGGACCTGGTCCACGTGCCTTTCTTTGAGGGACAGGCCATGCTGGGCCCCCACCGGATGCAGGTCAGCGTGGAGGCGTGCGCCGGTCGCGTCTACGCCGACCGAATCCCGCAGGCCGTGCAGGACTCGGGCACGCGCCGGGCCTTCGGGCGAACGGCGCTGAGCCTGGGCTTCCTGGCGCTGTTTCTGGAGGCGATGCTGATCCCACCGCTCTGGCTGGCCGTGGTCGCGGTGGGCGTGACGGGTGTCGCCCTGTACTGGGCAGTCGTGGGAGGCAACTGAAGCAATCCTGTGTGAAGCGCTCGCGGAGGGTGTTCGGCCGTACGGCAGCTCGACCGTTCGGCAGGTCCGAAATGAGAGAACAGCCGAACAGCCGTAGCGTCGAACCGCCGTACGCCTTTCGGGGTAAGAAATGCCCCTGACCCACCTCGGTTGTCCCTCCTGTGGTGGCACGCTGTCCCTGGCGGAAGGGCAGCGGGTCGTGTCGTGCCGCTACTGCGGGGGCGAGAGCCTCGTGCAGATCCCCGGCGCGGTCCCGCGGTACGCTGTCGCCCTGGGGATCAACCGCGAGGCAGCCCGTGCGGCCGCCCAGCAGTTCCTCACAGGGCCGGCGCTGCCGCGGGCCCTTCGCGAGCGCGGGCGCATCCAGGACGTCCGGCTCTGCTACGTGCCCTTCTACGAGTTCACCGGAACCCGGCTCGGCGCCTTTCTCCTCCGCGCGGACATGAAGGCTCCGCCGCCCCCTGTCGAGGACGGGGGGCAGGACCGGGAGTTCCAGCGCTGGCTGCTCGCACTCCACCCGCCCAAGGAGGATACGCGGGTCATCCAGCAGGAGTATGTCCGGATCGGGCCGGCCTGCGACCTGCCGGAGCTTGGCGTGGATCGGATTCGCCTGCAGGAGATGCGGCGCGGGGCCACCTCCGTGACTCTGGAGCCGTATGACCCGGTGGCACTTCAGAGCCATGCGGTCGTCTTGGCTCCGACGAAGCCGCCGGCCCGCTTTGCCGACGAGTCGCAATTCCGGATCAGGGTGCGGAGTGATCGCACCGGGGTCGTTGAGCAGCGGCTGAAAATCCTCTACTATCCGGTGTGGCAGGCCCGCTACCGCCACAACGGCCGTCCCTACGAGATCGCGATTGATGGGGTGACAGGAGCGGTCCTCTGCGCGCGGGCGCCGGTGGAGATCCGCCAGGCGGCGGCCATGGCCATGGCCGCACTGGCGGTGGCCGCCCTCTGCTTCGGCCGCCTCCAGCGGCAATTCGACGCGAGCGGTGTCGCCGGGGGCAGCTCGATCGCCTCGGTCTTCCAGGCTGCGGGGAGCATCCTGGGACTCGTCCTCGGTGGGACGGTCGCGCTCCTCCTCGCGGTGATCGCCTGGGTCACATTCCGCCGACCGGGCGAGATGTTCCTAGGTGAAGGGACGGACAAGCCCGTCCTGGGGATTGCCGGGGGGATGGGGGCCCTGGAGGGGATCCGGACCAGGCTGACGGAGTGGCTTCTGGGCCTCGGGAAGCTGCCCCCGGGGCAGGGCTAGCCCCAATACTGTTTACATAAGGCTCGACAATGACGCCAGCACTCGAGCAAATCCCCCCAACCCCCCTTTGCCAAAGGGGGGCGAGGGGGGATTTTGCCAGGCTTGCGGCCTAAGTGAGCAGTATTGGGGCTAGCCCCAATCCAACAGGAGTCTGATTCCTATCGCTTGGCGTTCTTGGCGCCTTGGCGGTTTGGTGATTTCGACACGGAGCTAGCATGACCGGTCCGACGGTTCTGGACCTTCGATGCCCGCGCTGCGGCGCGGCACTCGCGGGCTCGCACCAGGACGTGGTCTTCTGGTGCGGCGGCTGTTACGTGCCGCACGAGGTGGTGGGGGAGAGGTTCGTCGAGAGGCGAGGCAATGTCGCCCAGGCCGCCCTCCGCTCGGAAAAGGCGGTCGTGTATCTGCCGCTGTGGGCCTTCCGGGTGAGCTACGCCATGCACTGGGATGATCGGGAGCAAGAAGCGCTGGCCCGGCACCTGCCGGTGGTCGAGTGGGTGTATGTGACCGCGTTCGAGCTGCACAATGCGTCGTACTTCGGTGACCCCGGCCTGATCTTCACCGAGAAGCGGGTCCGACTGGAGGCCGGCCCGCCGGTCCGGGTCGTCGGCTGCTCCCGCAGCCTCGAGGAGGCCAAGGCGTACGTGGAGCCGCACCTCTTGACGATCATTGACCGGCGGGTGGATGTGACCGGCCTGGAGTTGAGCTCAACCATCGGCGACGTCCTCCTCTGGGGTGTGCCGTACTTTGACGAGGGGGATCACCTGCGGGACGGCATCCTGGGTCTGAAGATTCCGTCCGCGGCAGTGGATGAGGTGGCTGCCATCCGGGTCCTTGGGGGAGCAGGGCGATGACCGATACCCGGGTGGACTTGACCGGCCTCCTGCGGGGTGAGGTGGAGTCGCTCGTGAAGGACCTGGGCCAGCCCGGCTACCGGGGCCGGCAGCTTTTCCAGTGGGTGCAGGCGCGCCGGACGACGGAGCCGGAGGCGATGACGAGCCTGTCCCGTGCATTTCAGGCGACCCTGACAGAGCGGGTGAGGGTGAGCCGGCCGGAGGCCGCCCGTGCCCAGCGCTCCGCGGATGGGACGCGGAAGCACCTGTTCCGGCTGGCCGATGGAGAAGAGATCGAGAGCGTCCTGATCCCCGACGACAGTCGCCTCACCGCCTGTATCTCGACCCAGGTGGGATGCCCTCTGGCCTGCCGGTTCTGCCTGACGGGCCTCATGGGCATGCGCCGGAACCTGACGGCGGCCGAGATCGTGGGGCAGATCCTGGCACTGCAGGATGGGTTGGAGGAGGCCGAGCGGATCTCCAACGTCGTCCTGATGGGGATGGGGGAGCCGCTCCTCAACTTCCCCCAGGTGGAGCGCGCCCTCCGGATCCTGTGCGACGACCTGGGCGCCAACTACTCGCCGCGACGGGTCACCCTCTCCACGGCGGGCCACGTGCCGGGCATCCAGAAGCTGGCAGCGTCGGATCTGGGCGTCAACCTGGCGGTTTCCCTCAGCGCCACCACGGACGCGGTGCGCGACGAGATCATCCCCATCAACCGGCGCTGGCCCATTGCCGAGCTTCTGAAGGCCTGCCGCGCCTACCCCCTGCAGAATCGGCGGCGGCTGACGTTCGAGTACGTGATGCTCGACGGGGTGAACGACTTCCGCGAGGATGCGAAGAGGCTGGTGGGCCTCCTGCACGGGATCCGGTGCAAGATCAACCTCATTCCCTTCAACGCCGCCCCCGGCCTGCCGGACCGGCCGTCTCCGCGGGAGCGGGTGGAGGCGTTCCAGCGCGTCCTGCACGGCGCCGGACTCACGGCCACCGTGCGGGAGAGCCGAGGCTGGGACATATCCGCGGCGTGCGGGATGCTGCGGGTGGAGAAAGATACCGACAGGGACAGGGATAGAGACAGCGATGGAGCCCAACACGCAACTCGAGATTGAAGTTTTCCGGCGTCAAAGGGGAGGTTGCCACTTTCATCACCTTGCTCCAGAAAGGATAACGTAGAAGGGCATCCCATCGTCCTCGCGCCACCGCCCCTCCTCGCGAGGACCGCAAGTGCCTGTACCACCCCCACCCATCCAGGCCTGATGTTTA
>JACQVO010000046.1 GCA_016209725.1 Candidatus Methylomirabilota bacterium
CTGGGCATCTATCCCGCCGTGGACCCCTTGGCCTCGACCTCGCGCATCCTGTAAGCGCGCATCCTGGGCGAGGAGCACTACAACGCGGCCCGGGCCGTCCAGAAGGTCCTGCAGCGCTACAAGGACCTCCAGGACATCATCGCCATCCTGGGGATGGATGAGCTGTCCGACGAGGACAAGCTGGTCGTGTCGCGCGCCCGGAAGATCCAGCGGTTCCTGTCGCAGCCCTTCTTCGTGGCCGAGGCCTTCACGGGCCAGCCTGGCCGCTATGTCTCCGTCAAGGAGACGATCCGGGGCTTCAGGGAACTGGCGGAGGGCAAGTGCGACGAGCTGCCGGAGCAGGCCTTCTACATGGTCGGGACGATTGACGAGGCGCGGGAGAAGGCCGAGAAGCTCAGGGCGGTCAAGTAGGGCGGGTCGAGCGGGCCATGGCGGAACTTGGACGAACCAGCTTTCAGTTGGAGATTGTGACCCCGCAGCGGCTCCTCGTGAGCGATGAGGTCACGGAGCTTATGGCGCCGGGATCCGAAGGGTACTTCGGCGTCCTGCCCGGCCACATCCCCTTCATCACCACCCTGGAGATCGGCGAGCTCACATTTTGGAAGGGCAAGGAGGAGCGGCACCTGGCGGTCACTTGGGGCTACGCCGAGGTCCGCGGGGACAAGGTGATCATTCTGGCCGAAACGTCCGAGCGCGCCGAGGAGATCGACGCGGAGCGGGCCCAGCGAGCCCGCGATCGCGCCGAGCGCCGCCTGCGCGAGTGGGGGGCCGGGGACGAATCCATTGATTTCGCCCGTGCCCAGGCCGCCCTGCAGCGGGCGCTGGCCCGACTGGAGGTGGCAGGCAAGGGCCGCTGACGGAAGAACCCACTGCCACTATCCGCAGATTACGCAGATTACGCAGATTCCCCAAGGGCCCTTCCTGCCCGAGTGCTCCTCAGCCTAACTCTAGCAAATTCTTTCCGATCTGAACCGGGGTTCCCTCACAGCCGCTGATCGCTACCCCATCCGCACGGGGGTGGATTCTCTTCCCTCCCACCCGATCGATCTGCCTGCAAGAGAGTTCACCATTGGACAAAGGCCATAGATTCTTCTTCGGCTTTCCCCCCGTGAAATCTGCGCAATCTGCGTAATCTGCGGATAAACTTTCTCCTCCGGGGTCAGGCGAGGTCGGCGCTGATCTGCGCCAGGAGGGGATCCAGGGAGAGCGGGCCGAGGCCCAACTCGCCAGCCAGCTCCTCCACGGTGTGGCGCTGTCCCCGCTCCCACAGGGCCAGGAGATACGGGCCGGTCCGGTCGTTCCGATACCACTCCTCGTCGAACCGCTTGCGCAAGAGGTCCCGGAGCTGGGCCTCGAAGATCCAGGCCCGCAGGTAGCGGGCGGCGTAGAAGAATGGGTCCAGGTCGGCGAGGTACAGCTCGCGCGGCCAGTCCACCAGGGTCGCGCCGGCCAGAAGATCCCGGTAGACATCGGCACAGCTTTGCGCCGGACCCTTGTCGTGCAGGATGAGTTCGTAGGCCAACTTGGCGGCATACCGCCGGAGGAACCAGAGCTTGTGGAATGCGGCAAATCGCTGGACATCCCTGGGTTGGGACAGGCCGACGAACCGCCGGAGCCAGCCGCGCTCTTGCAGGAGGCCGTCCAGCAGGAAGGCAAAGGCCTCGGTCACCGAGGCATCTCCCAGACGCCGGTACTCGACCGCCAGACGTGGATCGGTGTAGGCGAAGTGCAGGGCGTGGCCCAGCTCGTGGAGGAAGGCAGTGTAATCATCGGGGCCTCCGCCGGGGCGGACGACCAGGATAACCTCGTCCGGGATGCGGGGCGTTGCCACGAAGGCGCGAGGTGTCTTCTTCGGCCGGGGCGCGTCGTCCACGCGGATGCGACCGCCCGCCTGCGGGTCGATCCCCATGCGGCGGAGCGGGGCCTCGGCGGCCTCCCGGAGCGTGTCGGGCGGCAGGCAGGCATCAAACTCGGGGGCGCGGAAGAGCCGGGCGAGATCGTGCCGGCGGGCGGCCGAGGGCTCGACGCCGACCCGTCGCCTGAGATACCATTCGAGGAGGTCCCGGTACATATCCAGGCTGCGGGCCAGGATCGGCTGGGTGAGCTCCCGAAGTCCGGCGAAGTCGATGCCCGAGAGCTCCTGGCAGAAAGCCGTGTAGCCGGCGAAGCCGAGGCGCTCCACCTCCTGGCGAGATCGCTCCAGGATTTCCCGGCGGAGGGTGGAGAACTCGGCAACGGCGGCGAGGCGCGCCGATTCCAGGGAGGCCCGGCGGGACCGATCGCTCTCGTTCTTGATCCGGACCTCGGCCGAGCGGAGCAGGATCCCTTCGCCATCCGCGGCGATCGTCCGGCCCGCCTCGGCCGTGGTGAGCCGATCGCTCGCCTCGCGCACCTGATATTCAACACAGTTTGTCCCCAGGAACTCCGCCAGAAACCGCAGGCGATGGGCCGAATCGGGCTCCGAGGCCTCCCGGGCAGCCTGGCGGGCTTTCTCGAACGTCGTCCGAGAGCCCAGGGACGCGAAGCGCTCGCGGATGGCGGCGGCCCGGCTCTCGTCCTTCAGGCCGGCCCGGGTCAGGTATTCCTCCCGGCTCAGGGCCTCGGCGAACTGTTCCAGGTCGTCGCGGATGCGGTCTAAGTCCATAGGGGGAATCTGGCGATCAGGCGACTAGTGTGCTGCCTCTCAAGTTCCGTTGCAGCTCCGTTCACCCTGAGCCTGTCGAAGGGCCTGTCCTGAGCTTGTCGAAGGATGAGGAATCCGGGCTTCGACAAGCTCAGCCCGAACGGGTTTCCTGTAAAGCCATCTCTAGGACACTGCACTAGGGGATCAGGCAATCCGGCAATCAGGCGATCGGGGAACTCCGCACCCCGGATTGCCGGGTCGCCCGATTGCCAAGGTGCCAAGATTAGAGGTCGTCGCCGAGATCGTCACCGCTCTCTTCCTTCCCCGCGCTGGCCGCCTCTTCCTCCACGGCTTCCTCCATCATCTGGTCGAAGTCCTCGCCGAGGTCCTCGCCCAGCTCCTTTCCCATCTTCTTGGCCCAGCGCGCGACGCTCTTGGGATCGCTCTCGTCCAGATCGCCAAAGGTGCTGGGATCGGCCAGGGCGTCCAGCCGGTCGTCCTCCGAGCGGAGGCGGGCAAAGCGGGACATGAGGCGTTCCAGGCGGTGGCCGCCGCAGCGGGGACAGGTCGGCTTGCCTGGGTTCACGATGCTCCGGACCAGGATGCTCACCCGGCGCCGGCAGTCCTGACAGTGATATTCGTAAATGGGCACGACTGGTTTCCCTCCATCAGGAAGGCCTATGACGGGTCCGGGAGAGCCGACTCCTCGTGCTCATCTTTCTCCCGGCCCCCACCGGACCGGGCGGCGTCGGTCGCATGGCGAGCCGTCACGGTCCGCGCGATCCGGTGGATCTCTTGCCGCAGGGCGGGCGGCCCCAAGACCTCGACGGCGTCCCCGCACGCCAGCAGCCAGGGGAGAAGGTCCTGCGTTCGCAGCGCCACCAGGGTCAGGATTGCGCTCCCCTGCGGTCCGTCCTCCCACATGAGGGTCCCGAGCGGAGGGTGCTCCTTGAGCGTCTGGGCGAGGGGAGGGCGGCAGACGAGGCGAACCCGGTGGGCGCCCGAAGAACCCGTCGGCCCCGGGTGCAGGTGACGCTCCAAAAGGCGCGCCGCCACCGGATGGAACCGATGTCGAGTCATGGATGCCTCCTGTACGTGCGCCACCGGGATGCGGAGGATCCGTCGGCGATCGTGACAGTAGGCCAGCACGGACCAGCCCGCCGGGGAAGACAGCAGGCGGTACGGGTCCACACGGCGCGACCTCTGCCCCCGCCGCGCCGCCGGGACGTAGGCCAGCTTCACAGAACGCCCCTCGGCGATGGCGGCGCCCAGGGTCTTGAGGAGCGCCTCGGTCCGGGGATCCTGGACGGGCAGCGCCAGGGCCAGTTGCCGCTCCGGTGGACTCTCGGGCGGCCGCGTCGCCAGGGCCTGCTGCAGCTTGTGGGTGGCGACGCTCAACGCCCGCGCCGCGTCGGAACCCGCGCGTGTTGCGGCGGCCTGGGCCGCCAGGCGGAGGGCCAGGGCCTCATCCACTGTCAACGTAATCGGCGCCAAGAGCGCAGGCGCCGCCAGGCGGTACCCGTGGTCGAAGTACACGGGAAACCCTGCCGCGGTCAGCGCATCCAGGTCGCGCCGGAAGGTCCGCTCCGAGATGCCGCAGGCGGGGGCCAGGGTGGCCGCCTCCATCCCCGGCTGGGTATGCAGGAGCGTGAGCAGCTTGACCAGGCGTTCGGACCGGAGCATCAACGCCCTCAGCCATCGCGGAAGACGACGCGCACCCACTGCGGCACTGCCAAGAGGCACATAGCAGACTTTCCCCCGCACTGTCAAGCCGCGCGAGAGCCGCGCGGCGCCGCCGGTGCACCAGGAAGCCCGGTCGGCTTGCGCAACAGATAGAGCCAGTACAGACCGCCGAAGCCCAGAGGGATGTCCCGGACCAATGTGAGCGACGTCTTGGCCAGGATCGCGTGGAAGTTCCGGTCCACGGAGGTGACGTACCCGCCCAGGACGGAGTTGGCCATCCGCAGCGGGAAGGGGGGAGGCGTCGGCCGGTTCCAGAACTTGTCGAGCGCGACCAAAAGGCCGCCCGGCTTCGTGACGCGCTCGGCCTCCTGGAGCGCGCGCCCGGGATCCGGCACCACGGCCAGGATGAGATGGAGGATCGTCTTGTCGAAGGTCTTGTCCGGGAAGCGGAGATCCATCGCGTCCATCTCCAGGAGGCGGATGCGGCGGGCGCCGACCTTGGCCGCCGCCCGGCGGAGCATGGCGGGCGTCAGGTCCACCGCCGTGACCTCCGCATCCGGCGGGATGAACTCGAAGTCCGCACCCGTCCCGCAGCCGACGATCAGGACGGAATCGCCGGCGCGAAGATCCAGCAGGCCGACGGACCGGCGTCGGCTCCCGCGCAGAAACATCACGACGGAGTCGTAGAAGACCGCCCATAAGGTATACGCGCGACGGAGCCCGGTGTTGGTCGCCATGATCACGGGGGAGCAATCAGCCGCTCCTCGGCTGCGTGCCCGAGGAGCTATCCCCAATCCGAAATTCTCAACGGCCAATGAAGGAAAAAAGAGGGGCACTTCAATTTATGACAATGTCTGCATCATTTCCACGGCTACAAAAACCTGCTCCAATCTCGCTGCCACTGAATCTTATCGGTTGGCTGCCGGGGTACCGCAGAACAGCATCAATCCGTACTGCTTGGGGATTAAGATATCGAATCTTCAAGACTTCGAGCCCGAATTGATCAACAACCCTTAGGCTACTGCGATCGGCTCTTTTCATTTGCAGGAAGTTGCTTTGATTGATGACGAACTCTCCATTATGGATTCTTGTGATCAGCCTTCCATCTTGACCTAGAACATCCAGAGAAAGCCCGAGTGATCCGTCCGGCCTTCTATTCAGAACAACCCTATTCTGCCCCTTTACATTCAATACGGTGTGGGGAAACTGTTGTGCCACACCTGCAAAACCCCCAAGATAAACAACTAACTCGCCCACCTTGATATCGTCGCATGGGCTCGGAGGCATTGGATCACTAGCAGGATAGAGCCACCCATGAAGAGAGGACAATTCCTATGCCGATCATGGCAAGGCCTGCTGTCAAGAAGAATGGCAACAGGACGCCAGAGTATTTCCAGTGGAAAAAATGACTTGCTGTCCGGTAACCCACGGTCCGAGGTTACTGTTGACC
>JACQVO010000304.1 GCA_016209725.1 Candidatus Methylomirabilota bacterium
ACCCTGCGCTGGCCGATCGAGCAATGCTTCCAGGACGGGAAGAGCCAGGTCGGCATGGACCAGTACGAGCACCGGTCCTGGCCGGCGTGGCACCGGCACATGCTCTACGTGTTCCTCGCGCTCCACTTCCTGTTGCGCTTGCGGCTTCGGTTTAAAAAAAACACCGGCCTTGACCCTGTAGGACGTCTTGATTCCGATCGTGACAATAGGTCCTGAGTCCGCCGCCCTCGAACCCCCCAAGGCCATCTCGCGCCGGGCAAGCCGCAGCCGCTCTTCAAGGCGTTCATCTTGGTCAGCCATGGCTCGAACTACGCGGTACACGATCTTGAACTCGCTGCTTTCGGCAATCTGGTCAGGGTCGTCCGTATCTCCCAGGAACACAGGGATGAGGATGTAGCCGCAAAGTTTTCCCTCGGCCTTGCGCAACGCACGACCCGTTGCCTGAACAATCGCGCTCAGGGATTCCCTCGGGTCAATAAAGGCAACGGCATCCACGCCCGGGACATCGACGCCCTCGGTCAGGCAACCGGCGTTGGAGACTAGACCGTAGGGCGCGCAGAGGGTTTCCTGGAGAATCGCAGCGCGGTCCGCGGTTGATTGAGTGCCATTCACATGATCCGCTCGGAATCCGGTCAAGCGATCTCGGTATGCCGGAAGTCTGTCAAGAATGTGTTGGATTCCTTCCGGCGTACTCGCGAGGGCGAAGGCCTTGGCAGCCCTGATGCGCCCATGGAAGGTGAATACCTTGCGGGCGCCACACTCTGCCATCCCCTTCAGCACGGCCAACTGCTTCGCCAAGTGCTGTGCTCGGATGGCTCGTTCCCCCGGACCCGCGATCCCCAGGGGAGGGTTTTCCTCAAGCACTTGCCGGACCTCCGGGTCGCGGACACCCACCAAGGCAATCTTGTAATCTGCAATAATATCTCGCTCGATCGCCTTACCGAACGTCAGGCAGGAAATGACGCTGCCGTATGTCGCCTCGTCATCCATACTGCACAGGACAATATCTTCGGTCGCGGCTCGGCGTTGCAGATGTGGGGCAACCAGACGCGGCGTCGCAGTCATGAACAACCGCTGCCCGCAGGGGATAGCATCGTCATGGAGGACCTTGGCGAAGTGCCGATCCTGGGGACCAGCGGTTCGGTGGGCCTCATCACAGACGGCCAGATCAAACTTGAAACCCGGCACCCGGGAGAGCCCTGCCTCAAGTACGTCTCCACTCTGATACGTACTGAGAACCACCCGCATCCTGCCTCGGGAGGGTCGAGTCAGGAATTCGCAGAGGTCGTGGGGCCTCGTCCTCACGGGAACAACCATTTCCCACAACCATTGGAGAGCAGGATCAGGATCGGCTCCAGACGGATGAGCCACTGTCTCGTCGCTGCAAATACAGAGGCAGTCGAGTGGGGGGAGACTGGTATTGGCGGCCCACTCGCGCAAGGTCTGGCGCATTAGAGCCAGGGAAGGAACGAGGACAAGCACTTCCCGTGTGGCTAACCGTTCAGTGATCCAGAGCGCCGTAAGGGTCTTGCCCGTCCCGCAGGCCATGATGAGCCGGCCTCGGGTGTGGCCGTTCTGCTGGAAATGCTGGACCGCCTGGTTAATGATCTCCTGCTGAAAGGGAAAGGGTTGCTTTGCGGCTGGATAGACGACACGCCGCGTAGCCAGGTACTCTTTGACACTTGTGAAGAACGCTGCCGGGAGGTTATCGAGTTCGTCTACAAGGATTGCAGAAAACTGTCGGCGTTTCGCGATCAACCTGGGAAGACGAGTGACATTCGTGACGATCAGGCGGTGGTTTACCCGTTCGGTGCATCCAAAAATATTCGTTGCACTCCGACGCCGGCTTCTTTGTGGACGCATCACGTTCGAGCCACACGGCATAGCGAATCGCCCAATTCCCAAGTAGCAGCCGCGGCGATGTCTTAACGGTCAGGAGGTACACGTCGCTTGGCTCGCCTCTTGGCGCGACTTTTCGAGAGAGTTCCCATCCGGTCACCGAGGACAAACACGACAGTTTAGAGACGGAACCCTGAGGGACTCTGGGGAGGTATTTGCCAGGGGGAACTTGGAATCGCAGCAAAAGGACGAACGGGTATTGCAGGGTGAATTCCCCGTTCGGCTTCACTTTCAGGATTCCCTTCCAACCGTGTACCCAACCAACTGCGTAGTGGCGACCGGTCAATTGGAGGCTGCGAAAGTAACGCGCGGCACCAACCCTCTCAGCCGCGTCCAGAAGTACAAGAACAAGCGCTATCGTGCCGATTCGCCTCATGTCCATTGACCGCCGCTGATTCCTGAGGACGTTCCGCCGTCTTGCTTGGGTGTTACCCTTGACATCTCCTCCCTTCGTCAAGGACGAAGATGATGACTCACGCCGGCCATATACAGGGGTCCTCGGCAGTCAGCCAGACAGCCCGTGGTGTTGCTTGCTCTCCGAAGCAAATCCATACGCGGGTAGGAACTATCAGCGGTTGCTCTCTCTCCTCAAAGAAAGGTCCAGGCTCCCACGGCTTTGGTTTCCAGTTCTTGGGATGTTCGTAGCACTCTATGATCTCTGGAGCAGCATCACGGGTGAATCTCACAGCCTTAGGAACCCGGAAGTTGAGCTGATAGTCCACGCCACCGTCAGCACCCAATACGTGATTCCAACTTTCGGCAAAGAGCTGATCGACACCACCTGAAATCCTGGGGAGAGGGCGTGGAGATCCTTCAACTTCGCCTCCCAGGAACGCCCTAAGGGTCATGCAAAGATGCTCCAGAACTCTGCCAATGATGCTTGCATTATGGACAACAAGAGGCCGAGGGGGGATGCGAGGAGACCTTCGCCAGCAATGGATGCACTTCTGGAGTTGTTTGCAGAGCTTCATCAACCATGTGCGTTCGGAGTCACACGGCAGTTCGAGTATCCTCCGCACCTAGATGCGCGTACCAACTGGGCCGTGAGGATAAATCCGTGACGCCCATGTCGGTTGCCAGTCTGAGGATCTCAGTGAGCGGGTAGGGACCCTCCTCGCCCGCTTTTTCTCCTTCTTCCTGGCCCTCGATGGTCACGAGGTACCGCGTGTTGGGCTTCAAGTCGACCGGCCCCTCAGGACGAAGGACCTTCCCGTCGAACATAGCCCGCAGAGTCTTGGCCATTGAATCCCTCCTCTCGACTCTCCCTCATTGTTACTCGAAATCCTGGAAGTCCGCAAGCGTTGCCTATCCTGCGAAGAAGTTGATGGTCTGCAGCCGCGGGGGTCGGGTCTCCCCCGGCCGACGGTCCCCAGCCCCTGGCGGCGCGAGCTGCTCGCTGGTGGCTGAGGGCTTCAATCATTTTCGCCCAACATGGATCGCCACGATTCCTCCTGTCATGAGCCGGTAGTAGACCTCGGAGAAGCCGGCGTGTCGCATCCAGGCGGCGAGTCCCTCAGGGGACGGGAAGTCTGCGACCGAGGCCGGGAGGTACGAGTACGCTGATGGATGCCCGGAGACCAGCCGCCCGATCCAGGGCAGGAGGCGATGAAAATACCAGAGATACACCTCTCGGAACAATCGGCCCGGCGGGGTGGTGAACTCCAGGACGACGGCGCGGCCGCCGCCCCTCACCACCCGGCGCATCTCGCGCAGGCCTCGCTGGCGATCCGGCAGGTTGCGCAGGCCGAAGGCCACGGTCACGGCATCGAACGATTCATCCGGGAAAGGAAGGGCCTCGGCAGGCGCCACGTGTAGCCGGATCCGGTCCGTGAGACGCGCATTCGCCACCTTGGCCTCAGCCAGGGCGATCATGGGGCGGCTGAAATCGACGCCGATGATCTGGGCAGAGGGAAACTGCCGGGAGGCCTCCAGGGCCATGTCCGCCGTCCCGGTGCACACATCGAGCAGGCAGCCCTCCCGGGGAAGGGCCGTGGCGGCCACCGCCTCGTGCCGCCACGCGCGATCGCGTCCGGCACTCAGCAGCCGGTTGAGAAAATCATACCGCGGGGCGATGGCCGAGAACATGCGCTCGACCTGGGTGCCCGGGTCATCTGTAATCTCTGGACCGATCTCACTCACGATGTTCAGGAATCGGCGGGTAACCGGATCCGCTTGGCAGCCGCCCCGTGCACCGGCAATCCGGCAATTGGGCAGTCAGGTAATTAGGAAACCTGCAACCCCTGATTGCCTGGTTGCCAGAGTGCCCGGTTGCCATTCTCTAGAGGCGGAGCAGCCCCAGGTCGCGCAGGGCGGCGCGGACCGTGGCGCGTTGCCCCTCGTCCATGGGGGCGAGGGGCGGGCGCGCCGGACCGACGGGCATTCCGGCGAGGGCCATGGCCTCCTTGAGCGGGAACGGATGGTTCCTGGTATAGATGGCGAGGATGAGCGGCATCATCCGGTGGTGCAGCTCCACGGCCTTGGCGACTTCGCCGCGCTCGACGAGGCGGAAGATATCCAGGAACAGCGTCGGCAAGATGTTGCCCCCGGTCAGGATGGCGCCCGCGCCTCCCAGGACGAAGGTCGCCAGGGCCAGATCATCCTCGCCGGAGAGAACGGCGAACCCGGGTCGGGCGCGCCGGATCTGCTCCGAGACGATGGCGAGATCCCGCCGGCATTCCTTGACCCCGATGACTCGCGGCAAGGCGGCCAGCTCTGCTTGCAACGCCAGATCCAAATCAATCCCTGTCCGCCCGGGGTTGTTGTAGAGCAGAATGGGCAGAGCCGTCGCGTCGTGGACGGTCCGGAAATGGCCGACGATCCCGGCCGGAGTGGGCAGGTTGTGGTACGGCGTGAGGAGCAGGAGCGCCTGAGCGCCCAGGATCTCGAATTCCGTAGCCGCGGCCAGCGCCTGGCGCGTATTCGGCTCGAGGATGCCGGCGATCACGGGTGCGCGACCGGCCACTGCCTCCACGGTGGCCCGGACCGCCTGCCGTCGCTCCTCGGGCGAAAGGTTCACGTACTCGCCGCTCACGCCACCGACCAACAGGCCGCGGATCCCCCGATCCAGTTGCCAGGCGATCCGGCTGCGCAACGTGTCGAGGTCCAGGCTGCCGTCGGTGGAAAACGGGGTCACGAGGGCAGTGATGATCCCGCGCGGGATCCAGGGCATGGCGGATGCTTCCATGGGGGATTGGCTATTTCTTTTCCTCGATGAGGAGATCTAGGCGGGGCTCGGGCCTATGCTTGACGACGAGTTTCAGACGGGAGCCGGGCGCGACCACGGCATCGTCCCGGAGGCCGTTCAGGGTGGCCAGCTCGAAGCGGCGCCCCTCGTCCCCCATCTCCTGCCGCGCGATGCTGGCCAGGGTGTCGCCCGCCTTCACCGTGTACACCTTGAGGCGCCGCTGATCCTTGGCCTCGCCGTAGGCCAGCCGGTCGAGGTGGGCCTTGTAGTTGTCGGCCTTGACCTCCAGGGCGCCTCCCTCGGCAGCCAGGAGACTCGCCATGGTGTCCGCCTTGGCGATCCGGACGGCGGTGTCGGGGTGGGTGGCGTCGAAGCCGTGATAGGTGGACTGACCGCGCAGGATCTCCGTGCGGCGCAGGAGGCGGAGGAAGGTCACCATGCGTTGCGGGTCGTACCCCGCCCGGTGGGAGTAGCGCAGGCCGACCTCGTCCGCCTCCAGCTCGTACTCTCTCCCGTAGCCGAGGAGCATATAGTTGGTGATGTGGCTCGAGATCATGGCGACGCCGGCGACCGCACTTCCCCCGCCGCTGGCGGCGGCCGCCCCCACGCCGATGAGGGTGGCCAACTGGGCGCCCAAGGCCTTGGTGAGGAGCTTGGCCCCATGGCGAGAGTTGACGTGGGTGATCTCGTGACCGAGGACACCGGCGAGCTGCGCCTCGTCGTTCAAGTCCGCCAGCATCCCGCGGGTCACGTAGATGAAGCCGCCCGGCAGGGCCATAGCGTTGATGTACGCCTGGTCCACCACCTTGAACTGGAAGCTGAAGCGGGCATCGGCCGCAGCCGCCACACGCAGGCCAACCAGGGCCACGTAGTTCTGGAGGTCGGGACCGTCGTAGTAGCCGAAGCGTTTGAGGATCTCGGGGTCGGCCTCGCGACCGATCTTCACGTCGCTGGCCTCATCCATGATGGTTTGGGATCCGGCGAGCCTCGGAGCCAGGCCCACGGCCGCGCATGCCTGCCCCAGCGCGCGGAGGAATTGACGGCGGCTCCACCCCCCGGAGCCGGTGGCGCATGTCGCGCACCAATGCATGATCCTCACCTGCCTTTGCCGCGACCGGTCACGGGCGCAGTCTGGCCTCTACAGCCCGGATGTTCTGCTTGGCCTTGGCGGCCAGGTCTCCCTGGGGGCTGTACTTGAGGTAAAGTTTGTACTCGGCCAGGGCTTTCCGGTACAGCGTCTTGTCGTCCGTACCCAGTTTCGCCTTGGTGTGGTAGGAGAGTGCCAGATTGTAGTGGGCCTCGGCGTAATCCGGCTTCAACTTGACAGCCTGTTCGTATTCGGCGATCGCCTGGTCCAGGGATTCGAAGACCCGCTCATGGTACATCACGCCGAGTTCGTAGTGGGCCTCTGCTTGCATCCGCCGATCCGGGGCCTTGGCCCCGTCCTGGGCCCGGACCAAAGGCGCCAAGGTCAGGAGGAGCGCCAGACCCATTCCCCCCACGCGCCACGTGCCCCCGTGCCTCACCGTCCGCGTTCTCCTCTTTGCTGTCGAGCCGGTCATCCCGTTTTGACATCAGCGGGGCGGACAGCCGGATGTCCCGGAAACGCTCTCCGCCAGTCGGCAACTCGAATGGAGCCGGCGGGGGGACTTGAACCCTCGACCTGCTGATTACGAATCAGCTGCTCTGCCAACTGAGCTACGCCGGCCGAATAATGTACTCCAATCCGAAAGTACTAATCCGCCAAGGCGCCAAGAACGCCAAGCGAAATGGCCTATCTGGGGGAAGGAAGTCAGACTCCTGAAGTCCCCAGGAATCGGTTCTTGCGTTCTTTGACGGAAGGATCGGAACATCTTATCCCTGGCGACCCGGGTACCCAGTCCGCCAGAGGCGGACGCTGGGTGTTCACGGCGGTTCACAGTTTTTCTCGGATCAGGCTGTAGTGTAGTCAACTCGCCGGGTGATGGCAAGCCATTTCGTGGCATGTTCGCCTGTTCGGATGGCGGGGCCGGGGGGCCTGGGGGCGGCGTTCCCCGCTCTTGACCGGAACCCCCGCCGGGGATAAGCTTCCCTTCCACGTTGCTGACACCGGGAGGACACCATCATGCAGGAGCGGGTGCGCGTCGGCGCGGCGCAGGTGGCGCCATATTTCTTTGACAAGCGGAGGACGCTGGAGAAAACCGTGCGGGTGATCGAGGAGGCCGGGCGGCTGGGCCTGGATCTCCTGGTCTTTCCCGAGACCTACTTCGCCGCCTATCCCTTCTGGCGTGGGGCCGTATCGGTCCGCCGCTCCACGGAGCTCATCGTCGAGATGCAGCGGCACGCCATCCGGACGGACGGGGAGGAGGCGGCCGTCATCGCCGACGCGGCGCGACGCGCCCGGGTGCACTGCGTCGTGGGATGCAACGAGCTGGACGACCGGCCGGGGAGCCTCACCCTGTACAACACCCTGCTCTTCGTGGGGCGCGACGGCAAGGTGCTGGGCCGCCACAGGAAGCTCATGCCCACCCACTCGGAGCGGGTGTACTGGGGGATGGGGGATGCCACCGACATCCGCGTCTTCGGCTTGGACATCGGGACGGTGGGCGGCCTGATCTGCTACGAGCATCACATGACGCTGCTCCGGGCCGCCATGGCCATCAAGGGCGAGGAGATTCATTGCGCCGTGTGGCCCGGCTGGTGGAGGGTGGACAGACACCTGGGCGCGAAGAGCCCGGACCCGGGCGCCGGGACCTGCGACATCGAGCCGGCCATCCGCGAGTACGCCATCGAGAATCAGGTCTTCGTGGTCAGCTCCAGTTGGTTCCTCAAACCGGACGACGTGCCAGTCGAGTTGCGCGAGTGCATGCGGTACAACCTGGCGGTGGGCGGCAGTTGCATCGTGAACCCGGCGGGCCTGTACCTGAAGGGGCCCGTCTTCAACGAGGAGACCATCGTCTGGACCGAGATCGACGCCGAGGAGCGGCGACTGGCCAAGGCGTATTTCGACTGCCTGGGACACTATGCCCGGTTCGACCTGCTGTCGCTCCACATCCGCGAGGAGGGCTGGACGCCCACGGGTCCGCGCGGACCCACGCCCGCGGCGCCGGAGTTCCCGCGCGACCTGGACCTCCGGCGGGTGGCGTCTCGGTACGGCGTGCGCGTCGAAGACCTGGAGGCTTACCTGGCTCGGGGCCTGGACCATGCCGAATAGGCCGCAGTCCTGGGCTGCCGGAGGGGCGCGGCGCTGGCTCGGGATCGTTTTCTATCTGGCGGCATTGGGGATCATCGCCATGGTGATCCCCCGGCTCGGGTCGCGCTCCCCCGTCGCCATCGTCCTGCTGTGCGCCCTGGCGATCCTGACCATGAAGGTCGTGGAGCGCCGGGTCCAGCGGTGGTTCCGGCGCTGGGCCGAGCGGTAGGCAGGCCGCACCACCGGGCCCGGAGCGCAACAGTAACCCTGCCCGCTTCCAGCGATGGCCCGCTCGCCCATCGCGGAGTTAAGCCCTCGTTTCCTGTGTTATCATTCCGAAATGTGGTGGGGGGCAGGTCATGCGCAGGGTACACATCGGCCCATCCGTCTTGGAGCTCGTGGAGGGCGACATCACCCAGCAGGACACGGAGGCCATCGTCAACGCCGCCAACAGCAGTCTGCTGGGCGGGGGCGGGGTGGACGGGGCGATTCACCGGGCGGGCGGCCCAGAGATCCTGGAGGAATGCCGGAAGATCGGCGGCTGCCCGACGGGAGAGGCGCGGATCACCACGGGGGGACGCCTCAGGGCCGGTTGGGTGATCCACACCGTGGGACCGGTGTATCGGGACGGCACGCGGGGTGAACCGGAGTTGCTGGCGGCCGCCTATCGGAACAGTCTCCGGCTGGCCTCCGAGAAAGGAATCAAGCGCGTCGCCTTCCCCTCCATCAGCACCGGCGCCTACGGCTACCCCATGGCCGAGGCGGCCCGCGTCGCGCTCTCTACCACGATCGAGTATCTCACGGCACATCCGGAGATTACCCTCATTCGTTTCGTCCTCTTCGGAGAGTCGGCCTTCCGAACCTATGGGACAGCGCTGGAGGAACTCTTGCCGACGTTGGGGCTCTCGTAGTGCCCCCGGCGATCAGGCGGAAGAGGGGGAACGCGCGATCCGGCGGAGGAGGATGGGGTAGAGGGGCGCCAGCCAGGTGAGGATGGTCAGGACGGCCAGGATGGCCGCGGTCGGGCGGGTGAAGAACTGCGTGAGGTCCCACTGGGTCTTGATCATGCTGACCATGAAGTTCTGCTCGACGATGGGGCCGAGGACCATGCCCAGGACGATGGGTGCCACCGGGATGCCGTTGGCCTCGAAGAAGTACCCGAGAATGCCCATGGCCAGCATGATCCCCACGTCGAAGAGGCTGTTGTTGATGGCAAAGGAGCCCACGATGCAGAACATCAGGATGGCCGACATGAGAATATTGCGCGGTACCCGCAGCATGGTGCTGCTGACCTTGATGGCCAG